>NZ_DINY01000020.1:0-8242 GCF_002426075.1 Empedobacter sp. UBA5528
GTAGAACTTCCAATATTCTTTCATAATTAGCAACTAAGTTGTTCATTGTAAATGTTTTAAAGTTAAATTAATTTACTTATTTTCAATGAAATGAACAACTATATTATTTATTAATCAAAATGCACAACGGGTGTCTTATATCTTTTCTTACTACGGAAGTTTTGTTAGGATATCCAATTCTCTTCATAGTCTTATTTTTATAAAATAGGGTAACAAATCTGAACACTATTTCCTATAGAAAAAACGAATGATACATAATTAACATTTTATCCAAATAAGACATACATTGCTTTATTTTTATCAATTATCCATTATTAAATGATTAATAAATCTTTTTTTTATTTTTTTTTATAAAATTAAAATCGATACTCATTAACAGATAATTTTTATTTGAATTTTATACATTTCAGAAAGTGAAATCACGTTAAAAAATGAAGAATATTTAGGAATATATTAACCTAATAAAAACAAAAAAGGCAACCAATTGGTTGCCTTTTTTATTATAATATTTAAACTGATTAATTAGTCAATTTTGATATTATCGATAACTAAATCATAAGCTTCATCTTTTCCTACTTTTAGTGCAAAAATATTTTCACCAGCAGTTTTTTGAATATCTACTCCTTCAATATTTAGAGTAACAAGAACCCATTCGCCTTTAGTATCAATTTTACCTGTATATTGATTTGCATCAATTGGTGATAAAGATACATTTGAATTCGATAAATCTCCTACATTATATACTACGTATTTTTTATCAGATTTATACACATTTAGTGACAATGATTTCCCAGATGTTCCTTTTACATAAAATGTAATTTTCTTTGGAGTTGCAGGAATTGTATTATTTACAATAGTTGTAAATACGTAATCATTTGCTTTTGGTGTTCCTTTTAAAAGTAATGCATTTGTGTTATCTCTACCAACACCAACTCCGCTAGTTGCATAGGTATCTTTCACTAAGCCAAAAGAGTTAATAGAAGATAAAAAGTCAGCCCAAACATTGAAATCAGAACCTTTGAACAATAAATTTGCTGCTTCGGAATTATTGCCTCCACCTGGATTTTGGCCTCCACCTACATCAAAACGAGGTTGATCAAACTTCACATCATTTGTATCGCGAATAAATACTTGATAAGTTGAATTGTATCGAGAAACTACTACTGTAATAGACCCGCTTTTTTTAGGTAAAACATCTGCATACCATGTTGCGTAGCCAGAGTTACGTAAATCTGTTTCTTTTCCTTTTTTATCCACAATCACTCTATTCACTGTTGCACCTGAAACCCCATACGTTTTATCTCCATCAGGATCACTGAATTGAACTCCCTCTATCGTTACTAATGTATTTAGATTTTCAGGTTTTAAAGCATCTGTTAATGAAGAAACAACTTTTGGTTTAATCGTTTGGATTGCTTCACATGTTTTAACCATATAAGTTGACATGACAGCACTTGGAATACGACCAACAGTATATTGTGGATCTACAGAACCTATTTTCATTACTCCACGATCATTCGCAACTATTAACCCTTTCAAATTAATTTGTACTTGCGCTCCCAATGGATAAGAATTATATAAATTACTTCCGTCAATTTCTATTTGGATACCTGTTGTAGGGTTCTCAACTTTATCTTGTAAAGAAATCGTTTTGAAAAAATTCCCCGTTTCGTCACTAGATATAACATATGCTTGTACGATTAAATCTTCTGCTATTGCTTTATTAGCATCTAATTTTATAGATCCAGCAGTTACTTTAGAAACTAAATCAGCCAAAGAAATATTAGGACTTGGTAAATTACATTCAATTGGAGGTGTTGCATAATCATCATCTTGCACACAAGATTGCGCTGTAAATAAACCTAAGCTTAAAACACCAGCTATTGTTAATTTTGATATTGTATTCATTTTAAATTGTGTTCGTTGTTAATAAAATTAAAATCTGAAATAAATGTTAGCGAAATAAGTTGTTCCCATTCCGTAGAACATTTTTGAACCAAACATACGTTGGTAGTTTTTATCAATTGCATTATTATAATTACCTGTACGCATTTGTTCAAAACCTCCTGTAACATAGTTTTTATTATTCAGTACATTATTTACTGTTCCTGAAATCCCTGCTGAATATTTACCAATACGGAACGTTTTCCCTAAATTGATATTCAACATAAACTCATCACTAAACTTCTCTTGTTTCAAAACTTCTTTCAACCCTTCTTCTGTTACTCCGTTAACTGGAACCCCGTTTTGGGTAATAAAATTAATTGTTCTTCTAAAAGGAGCAGGGTCTGCATAATTGTTCATTAAATAGTTTCCAGAAACACCAACCCACCAAAATTTAGGATCACGATACTCAGCACCTAAAGTAAATCCTGATTGAGGTCCAGAAGCAAGTTTATAGTTTTCTAAATAAGCAGTTCCATAATTTTTGTAAGGAATTCCATTAATCCCGAATTCATCAGAATATAGGTTATAATCAGAATTGTCTTTGTATACATATTGTCCAATAGCAGCTACAGCAGAAACTGTAAGAACTGGTAAAACTTGCGCTTCTACAGCCAACTCAGTTCCTAAATATTCTTTTCCAACACCTGTCATCACCTCAGAAACAAAAATTTGATCCGAAACACCATCAATATATCCAAAAGCCTTCTCTATCTCATCTTTTGTTCTAGTATAAAAAGCCGTCGCACGAGCTTTGATACGTGGAGCTCTTAAAATATAAGATAAATCACTTGAAAATATTTTAGCACTTTCAATTCCATTAACAGTTACATCATTAAGACGTGCATTTGGAAAAATCTCATCAGAAGTTGGTGCTTCTGTCTGATACATTACATTTGCTTGAATAAAGTTACGTCCATCTAATTTTACTAAAAAGTTAGATTTCACACCAAAGTCTACAAAATCATATGTTTTACTCTTTCCGTAAGAATTGTCTTTATACATTTCATTTTGGAACTTTCCATCACGGTAAAACTTAGTTAAAGCAGCTTTCATCCCAATAGTAACATCTAAGTATTTAGATTTAATTTTAGACTGCGCGAATAAATCTGCATAATCACGATTAATTTCGTAGTAATACTCTTGTTTATCTCCTTTCTTAGCTACATAATCGGGATCTAATAAGTTGAAATTATAAAAATGATTAACAGGTAAATTTGTCGTCACATTAAAATCATCTACATTTAATACATATTGTGCACCTAATAAATCTTGAATCTCACGATACAATTTAGATTTTGTATTTTGATAAGATGCTGCAATTGTTAAATCTATATTTGAAGTTAATTCTGTTTGAAAATTAGTATAAGCCGTAGCCGTTTTATCTTCATTAACATCTGCAGTTAACCAATAAGCAGCTCTTCCTGTCGCACTATTTTCATTCGCACGATACATACTTGCCCAATCTAACTGAGAGATTTGACCACTTCTCCATAATTGCTCTCTTTCTGCGATTGCATCAGCAGACGCCCCATTAAAAGCTAAGTAACTCGGCATATTACGGTAATATGTTGGTGAAGGATTATTTGCTTTAAACCAATCTAAACGAGATCCACTTTCTTTTCCAAATTGATAAGAAATAGTTGTCGTTAATTTAGATTTATTATTAATATTCCAATGATGCGTCAACATATTAATAGGCTCGAAAGTTTTCTTTACACGTTCATTACGTTTTTCACCATCTTGCCATCCCCAATAAGAATTATAGTAAATACCTTTCAAATCAACAACTTCTTGCGTATTAGGTGAACCTGTAGAACGACGAGTTGGAGCACCAAAACTTGTAAAGTTTAAGGTATGTTTTTCATTAAACTTTTTCTCAACACCTAAATAGTAAGCATATGCATCATAAAAAGTACCTTCTATAATACCTTCATCAGCCCAACGTCTACTTCCCGAAACCATAAATGCCCAACCATTATCCATCAATCCTGTATTGTATGTTGCCATTACACGATTTCTGTATGAACGATTTGTACTAGAATAAGCCAAACTTACTCCCTTACGCATTGTTGAAGGACGAGTATCAAAATTTGTGACACCTCCTAAATCTCCAAAAGCATAATTAGAAGGTTCGATTCCATATGTTAACTCATCTGGACGACGAGTTACATCATTCAAACCTCCCCAGTTATTAAAAGTTGCACGACCATTATCCATTTTGTTCATACGAACTCCATTAAATAATACGTCATTATATTTGTTGTCTAAACCTCTTGGTTTAAACCAATACGAACCTAATTCGTACGCAGAAACGCGAGCAAAAACATCGCGTGAAGATTGTAAAAGTCCTGAATTTGAAGCTGTCGAACTTTCATCATCAGATAATTCATCATCTGTTAATGTAATAATTCCAACTTCTGCTGTATTTGGATTAAATGTTAATTTAATATCACCTAAGTCAAGCTCTTTTTGCCCTGCTACAGTGATTTCTTTTTCATATGGGTCATAGCCCACGCCATAAACTTGTAATTTGTACGTTCCATCCAGAATATCTACAAACTGAAAATACCCTATACGATCGGTGATAGCAGCATCGCTTACTGCTCCTCCGTCCAAACGTACAGTGAGGTTATAAACCTCTTCACCTGTAGCAGCATTTTTTGCTACCCCAGTAACCTTTGTTTGCGCCTGCGCCATAGCGACAGTTGCAGCAAAGACTGAAAGACTTAACAATAATTTGTTCATTCAAACGAATTTTTATTTATAAATTAGCTCTCTATTTCCTTCATCGAAAAAAATAGGACAACAAATTTAGTAAATTCATAATTAATAACATATGTTTAAAATTAATAAATCTTTAACTTTATTAATAATTTTTAATTTATTCTTAACGTTAAACGTTAAAGCTCAAAGCAAATATTCAAGTGCAACTGTAGCCTTTTACAATGTTGAAAATCTTTTTGACACCATAAAATCAGTTGGATATGTAAATGGAACTTTACCTTTTAATGACAAAAATTATCACATTCAGATTGCAGAATCTGACATATCGAAGTACGAAACAGAAGAATTCAAACAAAGTTATACGTACGAAAATATAAAAGGAAAGAAAATTATCCGTCCATTAATTCTTCAAGAAGAATTTTTACCAAACGGAAATAAAAGATGGAATACAGAAAAATATTTCCAAAAAGTCAATAATATTTCAAAAGTTATTAGCGAATTAGGCGCAGATGTTACAGGCTCTGCTCCAGTAATCGTAGGTATTTGTGAGATCGAGACAAGAGAAACTTTAGAAGATTTAGCAAAAAGCTCTGCTTTGAAAAAATACGATTATGGTGTTGTTCATTTCAATTCGTTTGATGCTCGTGGAGTTGATACAGGTTTATTGTATCAAAAATCTCGTTTCAAGGTAATTGATGCAAGACCTCATCCAATTTTCAATTATGATGCTGAAGGTAAACGCAAATATACGCGTGATATTCTACAAGTTACAGGTTTATTAGACGGTGAAGAAATCACTTTTTTAGTGAATCACTGGCCTTCTCGTAGTGGTGGAGAAAAAGTTTCGATGCCAGCTCGTATGGAAGCAGCAAAGGTGATGAAAGGAATTTTTGATGAGTTAAAATCTAAAAATCCAAATGCAAAAGTAATTGCAATGGGTGATTTTAATGATGATCCTATTTCTCCAAGTATTAAAAATACATTTGATCCGGCTGGAGAAATTGCTAAAGTTTCGGATAACGGATATTACGATCCTATGTTACCTTTATACAAAAAAGGTATTGGTACTTTAGCTTATCGTGATGCTTGGAATCTATTTGATCAATTTATCTCAACTTCTTCATTGGTTACAAAAAATAAAGATTATTCAACGTATAAAATCTTCAAAACTGAAATTTACAACAAAGATTATTTGAAAGCGACAGAAGGTGCGTATAAAGGATTCCCTAACCGTATGTGGAGCGGCGATACTTATCGTGCAAACGGTTATTCTGACCACTTTCCAGTCTATACAATCTTATTAAAACAAGCAAAATAAAAATGAACAAATTAGAGCAATTATTTAGTCAAAAAAATAAAAACCTCGTTACAATATACACAACAGCTGGGTATCCGAATTTATCGGATACCCCTATTGTTTTAAAAGAATTAGATCAAAATAATGTTGACATTATCGAAGTCGGCATTCCTTATTCTGATCCTTTAGCTGATGGTCCAACAATACAAGCTACAAGCGAAAAAGCGTTAGCAAATGGAATGACATTAGATATTTTGTTTGAGCAATTAAAATCGGTTCAAAATGAAATTTCTGCACCAATTGTTTTGATGGGTTACTACAATCAAGTGATGACATTTGGATTAGAAAAATTCTTACAAAATTGTCAAGAAAGTGGAGTTTCAGGCTTGATTTTACCTGATATGCCGTACGAAATTTACTTGGCACAACACAAAGAATTATTTGAGAAATACGATCAAAAAGTTACTTTTCTAATTACACCTTTAACAACAGAAAAACGCATCAAAGAGATTAATGATGCAACTTCTGGATTTGTTTATATTGTTTCTAGTTCTGCAACTACAGGTGCAACAGAATCTAATTATAATGAAGATTTTTTGTCAAATGTTAAAAATCTAGGCTTAACAAAACCACATCAAATTGGATTTGGGATTTCGACAAAGGCTGATGTAGAAAAAGCTTGGAATTACGCAAATGGAGCAATTATAGGAAGTGCTTTTTTACGCGTTTTAGAAAATTCAACCGGAAATCTTTCAGAAGCCATAAAAAATTATCTTTCAGAATTGAGATAAAAAAATAGTTTTCAAAACAAAAAGCAAGCTTAATTCAGCTTGCTTTCTATTTTGGAAATGTTTTATCTAAAAAATTATTCAACAATTAAGATGAAATAATTCTTTTTACCTTTTTGTAATAAAACATATTTATCAGCAATTAAATTTTCTGTTGTTAATACAAATTCTTCCGCTACTTTTTCTTTGTTTACAGAAATTGCGTTTGCTTTTAATTCACGACGCGCTTCTGAATTTGATTTTAAGAAGCCTGATTTTTCTGCTAAAGCAGTAACAATATCCAATCCCGCTTCGATATCAGTTTTTGCAATAGTTGCTTGAGGCACACCTTCGAAAACTGATAAGAAAGTATCTCCATCTAATTCTTTCAAATCTTCTGAAGTTGATTTTCCGAATAAAACTTGAGATGCTTTTTCTGCTTTGCGTAATTCTTCAACACCATGAACTAAAATTGTAATTTCAGTTGCTAATTTACGTTGTAATTCGCGTAAATGTGGCTCTTGACGATGACGCTCGATTAAATCATCAATCGCTTCTTTTTCTAAGAACGTATAAATTTTGATGTAACGTTCAGCATCAGCATCCGCTTGATTTAACCAAAATTGGTAGAATTTATAAGGAGAAGTACGGTTTTTATCTAACCAAATATTTTCACCACCTTCCGATTTCCCAAATTTAGTTCCGTCCGCTTTAGTTGTTAATGGACAAGTAAAAGCAAAAGCTTCACCTTGTACTGTACGACGAATTAACTCTGTTCCTGTTGTGATATTTCCCCATTGATCAGAACCTCCCATTTGTAATTTCGCACCTAATTCTTTGTACAAGTGTAAATAATCGTATCCTTGAATCAATTGATATGTAAATTCTGTAAAAGACATTCCGACATTCGATTCAGAAGAAAGTCTAGATTTTACTGAATCTTTCGCCATCATATAATTTACAGTAATGTGTTTTCCTACATTACGCGCAAAATCGATGAATGAAAAATCTTTCATCCAATCATAGTTATTCACCAATAAAGCTGAATTTCCATTATTTGTATCAAAATCTAAGAAACGAGACAATTGTGCTTTAATTCCAGCAACATATTTATTCAATGTTTCTTCGTCTAATAAACTTCTCTCTGCTGCTTTACCAGTAGGATCACCGATAAAACCAGTTGCACCACCCACCAATGCGATTGGACGATGACCGTGACGTTGCAAATGAACCAATAAGAAAATAGGAACCAAACTTCCCACGTGAAGAGAATCTGCTGTAGGATCGAAACCTACATAACCAGAAGTCATTTCTTTATTTAGTTGTTCTTCTGTCCCTGGCATAATATTGTGAACCAGTCCTCTCCAAGTCAATTCTTCAATTAATGGATTCATAGTATTTTAATATATTTTTTATCTAATTTTTACAAGATACAAAGTTATGATTTTTCAGTTGATTATAAATGATCTGTCAAAATAAAACTTAACCCGTTGTGCATTTTAAATAA
>NZ_DINY01000065.1:0-50444 GCF_002426075.1 Empedobacter sp. UBA5528
CTTACTATTATTCAATCAATAAACAGAAACCAAAATAGAAATATTAACAAATTAAAAATTAATATTACCTAAATGCACTACGGGTTTACGAAAAATATTCGAACTTCAATTTTCTAATAGCGAACTTCGCATTTCGTAATACATAAAGCATAATTAAAGATGTTTCATTATTTTTACACAAAAAGTCTCAGAACTTATGATGTTAAAGAAAGAACGCGTCCAATTTGTGATTGATGAATTGGAAAAATTATATCCAGTTCCACCTATTCCATTAGATCATCAAGATGCTTTTACATTATTGATTGCCGTTTTATTATCTGCCCAAACAACAGATAAAAAAGTGAATCAAGTAACACCCGAATTATTTGCGAAAGCTGCTAATGCAAAAGCAATGTCGTTATTAGAAGTAGATGAAATAAAATATTATATCCGCGAAATTGGTTTATCAAATACAAAAGCCAAAAACATCAAACGATTATCCGAAATTTTAATCGAAAAATACGATGGAGAAGTTCCAGAAGGTTTTGATGAATTAGAAGAATTACCTGGCGTTGGACACAAAACTGCTTCGGTTGTGATGTCACAATGGTTTGGTCATCCAGCTTTTCCTGTCGACACACATATTCATCGTTTGATGAAATTATGGAAATTGACAAAAGGGAAAAATGTTGGAGAAACAGAAAAGGATGCGAAGAAAATATTTCCAAAAGAATTGTGGAATAAATTACATATTCAAATCATTTATTATGGACGTGAATATTCTCCTGCACGCGCTTGGAGTTTAGACAAAGATTTTATTACACGAAAAATGTTCGAATAAAAAATACCTTCCAAGATTGAAGGTATTTTCATTATTATTTTACAATTTCAAAAACTTGCAAACGAAGCTTTATCGTATCTACTTTACTCAACGTATCTTGCAAAATCAAATATTTTGGATCTAACTGCTTCACATAATAATTGTACGTTGTATCATTCAGAGACATCGTTAACAAACGTTTTGTTTTAGACGTATTATACACATACGTTCCTATCGTTTGTTCTTGTACACAATTTCCTTTTTCGGTTTTATACATGTTAGAATTATAATTCGTAACATCCGAAAAATCTAATGTAGACTGTCGCTCACAAGCCAACAACTTGTCTGTTTCCGTTATATTCCCTTTCGTTTTTCTAATTTCTTTCAATTGCCATTTTCCAGATCGCAACAATTGATCTTGCGATATTGCCAACGAATCGTCTTCTTTGCACGAAAAAACTGAAAGCAATAAAATTGATGCTAAAAATAGGCTGAATATATTTTTCATTCGGTTCAATAATTATGTGGTAAAAATAAAGATTTTGAATGACGTAAAGTGAATATAAAAAATAAACCTGAAAACTTATTTTCTTTATTTATTGTTTACGTAAAATATCATAACTGATTGTATTTGCTATTTTCTCAAATTTCTTATCAGAATCTACAATTTTTTTATCAATATATGTTTCAAAAGTTATCGTTTTATCTTGATTAATTTTCACAATTCTATCCTCAAAAATATAATCATCAATGTAAAATTGAATTCTATTATCAACAATTCGCCACAATGTTAATCGAGGCTCACTAGGAAAACAATTGCCATTACTTCCTTCTACATAGTTATAAATAGCATATCCATTATCCCAAATTGTATAATTTCTCATTAACCGACAATCATCAAATTCTTTAGACACTTTTTTGCCATTTTCATAAAAGCCCGATTCTTGTAATTTCCAAAAACCAATCACATTATCAGGTTTTAATTGTTGAGAAAACATTTTTGAAGAGAATAAGATTAATAGAATTAAAATAATTTTTTTCATAAGATTGATTTACCTTGTAAAGGTATATTTTTTACCTTATCAAATAAAAAGAATGAAAAAATTCATACTAGAAACTTCCGACAAATATCCAATTGCCGTAACCTCTTTTGGCGAAAACAACGCAACCAAAAAAATCATTGTCATTTCGTCTGCAATTGGTGTTAAACAAACTTTTTATGCCAAATGTGCAACGTATTTAGCTAATAAGGGATATTTGGTTTTTTCGTTTGATTATCGCGGAATCAGCGATTCTAAACCCAAAAAGTTAAAAGATTTTAAAGTGCATTTTACAGATTGGGCCGACAAAGATTTTTTAGGTTTGACACAATATATCGAAGAATTTTATCCCAATCACGAAAAATTTTTAATTGGTCATAGTATCGGTGGAATTATGATTGGTTTGACACGCGCTTACAAAGTTTATGATAAAATTGTAACAATTGGTTCTCAATATGGTTATATCAAAAATTTTCATCAAAAAGATAAACCAAAAGTAAATTTCTTTTTTCGTATTGCAATTCCTATTTTATCTGCTTTTTACGGATTTTTTCCTTCTCAAAAGGTTGGAATGGGTTAACCAGTTCCAATCGGAATTGCGAAAGATTGGCGAAAGTTAATTCTGAATGAAACTTCGATTTTAGGTTATGCAGATGAAACACAGAATTTATATGATGAGATTACAAAACCTGTTTTAATCATTAGTTTGGATGATGATTTTATGGCAACGCCAAAATCTGTAGATTTATTTGCTGAATTAGTTTTGAAAAATGTGAGGAAAAAACGTTTGAATATCATTCCTAAAGAATATGGATTGGATGAAATTGGACATTTGGATTTCTTTCGAGAAAAAAATAAAACCGAAATTTGGCATATTCCTCTTGATTATATTGAAGAATAAAAAAAACTCGAGAAGTTCTCGAGCTTTTAGCTTTTTATAAACGAATTCCAACTCCGCCCAAAACATTAATTCCGGCTTGTGGAAAATAATATCCTCCTCCATAATAATAACCGTTTGATTCGTATTCTACATCAAATAAGTTATTAATCAAGAACGAAAATTCAAGGTTTTTAATTCCTTTTACTTTTGTCGAATATCGAATCAAAAGATCCGAAACCAAATAACTATCTAATTTACCATCTGCTGGTTCTGTATTTGATAAATATTGTTCACCAACATACTTATTCGTCAAATTAATCAATACATTTTTGAAAGGAACAGCTTCAAAACCGAAAGCAGAAATCACATCTGGTGAAAGCGAAATTTTTGTTTTTCCATAATTTTTTATAGAAGAAATTCCTTTTTCATCCCAAGCCTCCTCTTCGTAATTTATATTTCTATTTTGACTTAAAGTTAAATTTCCAAAAATATTCAAGTGATTCGGAATAACTTTATAATTCGCATCCAACTCTATTCCTCTTCTATAGCTATTTCCAGAGTTAACACGCTTTCTTGCACCTACTTCATTTAACTCTCCTGTTGCAACCAACTGATTCTGGTAGTCCATATAATACAAATTTGCATTCAAAGAAAGTTGTCCTACTTTTCTATAACCAAATTCATAATCTTGTAGAAATTCTTCTTTTGGTTTAGATTTAGAATCTACATAATCATTTCTCAAAGGCTCACGATGTGAAATACCATAAGAAGCATACAATACATTTGAAGAATTGATTTTAAAATTTATTCCAGCTTTTGGATTCACAAAATTGAATGTATCCGAAAATGGTCTGAAATCTTCCTCATCATTTTTCCCATTTGGCAAATATTTCGCATCATATTCAACATAACGGTATTGCAAATCACCAAACAATTCAAATTTATTCAATTGATACAATACTTTTGCATAAGCAGCCAATTGCTTTTTCACAGAACGATTGTTGTAATATTTGAAATCTTTATCCTTAAAATCTGTGCCTTTTACCCATAAGACATTTCCATAATGATCGCCATCATATTCGTTTGCAGATAATCCGAAAAATACTTTAAAATCGTTTAATTTTTGATTTTCAACTTCAAGATTAAAACCATAAAAATCATTATCAAGATATTCACGATTAATTAAATTTCTTTTTTCTGAAGTTAAATAATCCAATTTATAACGTTTCAAACTGCGATTATTTTTATAGCTCTCGTAATAACCTTTACCTTTTGTGTAATGAAGTGTTAAATTTGATTTCCAATTATTCCCAAAATCTTGTAACCACGAAAGAAAATAATGATTTTGACGGTAATTATCGGTGTGATTTTTATAAAAACCTTCAACTTTTCCATTTTCGTCTAAAATTTCTCCTTCAAAATTATATGTTCTATCTTTTTTTAAAGTTTCAGCATCTACACCACTCCATGCCTGATACGTTTGTTCTTTTCCAAACATATTCTGAAATCTAAACTTTGTTTTTTCATTCAATTCATATAAGGCAGTAAAATCATAAGAGATTAAATCTGACCAAGATCTGTCTACATATCCATCCGAATTTATCTTAGAAAAACGTCCATCAATACTCAACTTATTATTTAGTATTTTTCCCGTACCAGCCTGAACTGTATATTTTTGCGTTTTATAATTTCCGAAAGAAACATTTGCTTCTGCAAAAGGAACGGTAGACGGATTTTGAGATTCGATATTAACACTTGCTCCAAAAGAAGCCATTCCGTTTGATGAAGTTCCAACTCCTCTCTGAATTATCATAGAACTTGTAGATGAAGCCAAGTCTGGCATATTCACCCAAAAAACACCTTGAGATTCAGGATTATTAAGCGGAATTCCATTTAATGTAACGTTGATTGATTGTTCATTAAGTCCACGAATTTTGATAGACGAATAACCAATTCCTGTTCCTGTATCGGAAGTTATAGAAACAGACGTAGCAGAATTTAACAAAGTTGGAATATCTTGTCCCAAATTCTTCTTTTGTAACATTTTATCAGTTACCTTTTCAACTGTAATCGGAAGTTTTTCGACAATTGAAACTTCTCCTAATTGAATTTCTTCTTTTTGAATAGAATCTTTTTCTTGTGCATAAAGAATAGATGCACCAAATAATGACAATAAAAAAATCGACCTTTTCATAATTAATTTTAAAAAATATTATGAAAGGAGCCATCTTACACTTTTATAATTTACGCGCGAATGTAATTTGGTGAAGTACCAGTTCCCTTAGCAGCATTACCTGCCCAGGTTCTTTGGGTATAATCTCAGCCTCTTGTAAAGAAGCACCCCTTTCGATTGAACTTCAAAGGTAATCTTTTTTTTGAAATTTAAAAATTAACGCAAATTCTTAATCTATTTTCAGTTCTGCAACAATCGGAAAATGATCTGATTTTATATCATCTCCACGATAAAAATTGGTCACTTTTATTTTCTTCGAAACCCAACATTGGTCAATATTTGTGCGGAAAATTGGAATAAAAGCATTCCAAGAATTATTCAATCCAAAACCAGAACGAGCATCTTTCATTTTATCCGATTGCACCAATTTGAAGTTCGGAGAATAAACTGTTGAATTCAAATCGCCAACTAAAATGATATTTTCATTCGGTAAAGCATCAATTTCTTGCTTCATCAATTCGTATTGTTTATTTCGTCTTTCAAAACGAGCCTGATTTGGTAAAGGCGGAACAGGATGTGTTGCTAAAATGCTTACCAGCTTAGCGTCTACAATAATTTCCGCTAAAATAGACGGATGCATTTCATCAATATAATTTTTTGTAGATACTTTAGAGAATGGAATTTTAGAATAAATCGCAATTCCAAAATTGTTACTTCTCACCTCTTCTTTATAATATGGATATTCTTTTCGGATAAACTCTACATGTTTTTGCCAAGCAGGCGTTAATTCTTGTAAAACAATTACATCACTTTTATCTTTAGCTAAATAATCTTTTAGATGTTGAAATTCTTCATTTTGAGAAAAAATATTGATCGACGTAATTTTAAAATTCGATTTTTCTCCTTTTGCATTTTCTCCAAAATAGAAATTTCCTATGTTTTTGTACGTAATAATCGGAATCGCAACCAAAGGAATCAACCATAAAATATTTTTCTTTTCTTCTTTTCGAATCGAATAATTGTAAATCAAACACAAGAAAAAAGCAATAATCAGCGCATACATAGAATATTGTACCAGCATATCGAATACAAAATATTGATAAAAACTCTTACTCGTCAAATAAATTCCAGCAAATACAAAAAATAAAATTCTACTCCATTTTGTTAACATCTCGTCAATACTTTTTTAATTCTCGTAAAAATAGAAATTATATTATTCATTAACTTCGCAATATGATAAAAATCGGAATTTTAGGAGGAGGACAATTGGGGTATATGTTTTTGCAAAATGCATTGCAATATCCTTGCGAGATTAGTATTTTAGATCCAGCTGCTGATGCACCTTGCGCGCCACATGCACATCATTTTGTACAAGGCGATTTCAAAGATTATGACACGGTTGTTGCATTTGGAAAAGATTTAGATGCCATCGGAATTGAGATCGAACACGTAAATGTTGAAGCATTACGTTATCTAAAATCAATTGGAAAACACGTTGTTCCAGATCCTGAAGCTTTAGCGATTATTCAAGACAAAGGAATTCAGAAAGAATTTTATGTCAATAATAATATTCCAACTGCGCCTTATCTTGGATTAGATAATTGGGAAGATTTAGAATCGAAACAAGACATCAGTTATCCAATTTTTCAAAAATCTCGAAAAGATGGTTACGATGGAAAAGGTGTTCAGTTCCTAAAATCTGAAGCTGATTTGGATAAAATGCTTCAAGCTCCTTCAATTTTCGAAACGCCAGCCGATTTAGATCGTGAAATTGCGGTTGTTACGGTTGCCGATCATTTAGGAAATATTGTCACCTATCCAACCGTAGAATTTGTCATCAACGAAGAATATAATTTATTAGATTATTTATTGATGCCTTCTACACTTTCGAAAGAAATCACTGATCGAGCGGAACAAATTGCGCGTGATGTTGTAAAAGCATTGAAATCTCCAGGAGTTTTCGCAGTTGAATTATTCTTGAACAAAGATCAATCGATTTGGGTAAACGAAACCGCTTCTCGTGTTCACAATTCTGGACATTCAACAATTGAAGCTGCTTATTCATCACAATTCGATCAAATGTTAAGAACGTTAATGCAATTACCACTTGGTTCTACAAAATTGTTTACTACTTCTGCTATGGTTAACTTAATTGGTGCTGAAGGACAAACTGGACAAGCAGAAATCGAAAATATTGAAGAATTATTGACGATTCCAGGAACATTTTTGCATTGGTACGCAAAAACTATCACAAAACCAGGTCGAAAAATGGGACACGTTACATTGGTGAATGATGATTTAGAACAATTAAAACAAAACATAAAACAAGTTAATGCAACGGTTAAAGTCGTGGCAAAAAAGTAACAACTATGGTAGGAATTATAATGGGAAGTGATAGCGATTTGCCTATCATGAAACAAGCTGCTGATCTATTAACAGAATTAAATATCCCTTTCGAATTGACAATTGTTTCGGCGCATCGTACGCCAAAACGTATGTTTGATTATGCAAAAACAGCGCATGAACGTGGAATAAATGTTATTATTGCTGGTGCAGGAGGTGCTGCGCATTTACCAGGAATGGTTGCATCTATTACGCCTCTTCCTGTTGTTGGTGTTCCTATTAAATCGTCAAATTCTATTGACGGTTGGGATTCGATTTTATCTATTTTACAAATGCCAAATGGTATTCCAGTTGCTACAGTTGCAGTGAATGCGGCGAAGAATGCAGGGATTTTGGCAGCGCGTATTTTAGGTGCGACTAATCCTACTTTACAAGAAAGATTAATCAAATATCAAGAAGATTTACAAAAAGCTGTAGAAGCGAAAATTGAAATCGTGAAAGGCGAATATCCGAATGGTTTTGATAAGTAAAAACTAATTTGTATGATTGAAAACTACATCCAATACTTAGGAGGCTATAATAAAGATAATATTGTATTTTCTGATATTGAGAAAGCTATAATAGAAATTAATGAAACAGATGATGAACATGGCGTATTTTGGGTTTCGGTAATTTCTGATGATGATTTTGAAAATGTTATAGAGACTTCAAAATCATTAGATTTAATTATAACATTTGATGAAATAGGTATTAAGTATAAAGCTAAAGACTGGAATGAAGTTAAAGAATTATACAAACTACTTTTAGAAGAAAAGTTTGACTTAATAAAAGCTCAAATTAAATAAACCAAAAACTCCCAAACTTTATAGTTTGGGAGTTTTTTATTGTAAGAAATTTTTAAATCTTAACGTAAAGCTCTATCGCGGTTATCAACCACATCAGCAGCTTGAATCAATGATTGTAACAATGTTTGTTGAAATTTACCTTGTAATTGACGGTTTAAATTATCCAAAATCATTGAACCTTTTTGATTCTTTTGAATTTGTTGGTTTGAAGGAATAATGTAGAAAACTCCAGCATTTCCTGCAATCGCCTTAGAAGATTGATTTGGTTTTACACCAAACGCAGCTCCTACAACTTTAGGTTCTAAACCAATTCCAGTTAAATTAGAATTAGAGAAGTTAACCGTAGCATTTCCTTTTTTCGCTCCGAATTTAGATGCAAAAGCATTCAATCCACCGTTTGCAACTTGCTCATCAACCAATTTAGCAACTTTTTCGTGCATCAAAACTGGCTCTACATATTGACGAACAACACTTGGATGTGCTAAACCTTTGTCAAATTTTTCAACTAAATGAACAACAATGTAATCTCCTGTAGAAGATGTAAACAAGTTTGTTGCTCCTTTATCTGTTTTCTTGTCAAAAGCCCATTTTAAGATATCTCCGTCCTGATCGTTTGGAATATCTTGACCAATCGCAGCATAACGCTCAATTCCTTCTGTTGTATTATTTAAATAACCACCTTTTTTCGCAGTATTTTTGAAATCATTCAATGATTTTCCTTCAACATTCTGAACATACGTTCTTGCATTTGTAAATGCTTTTTCTGTTGTCGCTTTAGAAGGCTCAATTGTTTTTACAATATTTGCAACTTGATAAGCTGTTTTGTTTTTCGCGTCATCAACTTTGATGATATGAAACCCAAATTGAGATTCTACCAAATCAACTGTACCAACTGGTTTTGTAAAAATAAATCCGTTGTAAGTTTGATCTAATTGATTGTTTTTTCCAACCCAACCAATGCTTCCTTTTTGTACAGCAGATGATTTATCATCCGATTTTGTTGAAGCAACTTCTCCAAAAGAAGCTGGATTAGCTTTTACCTCAGCTAAAATTTGTTCAGCTAATTTTTTTGCTTCGTCTTTTGTACGTTTTACTCCGTTTCCAGCAGCGCTTCCTGTATAAGAAACTAAGATGTGACTAGATTTTACAGAATCTTTTACTTCTTTCGATTTCGAAAGTTTGTATAATTGGTATGTATTTCCAATTTTGAAAGGTCCACCAATTTGTCCAACTGTAGCAGTTTTCAAGAAGTTTGTTGCTTCTGGTCCTAATTGAGCTTGTTCCAATTCTGCTTTTGTAAAATAATTTGGAATAAATGGTTTCTCAGAATTTTGAGTCACATAAACCGAATCACTTTTTGCAGAACCAAATGCTGCAATTGTATCTGTAACATTGTTTACTTCGTCATGAACAATTTGAGTTGACAAATACTTTTTGATGTTTGCTAAAGCAACAGCGTCATCAGCAGTCGAAGCTCCAGCAGGGAAATAAGTATAACTTAATTTTACTAAACCTTCTGCTTTGAACAATTTTGGATATTTCGCTTCGTAAGCAGAAATTTCTTCGTCTGTTACTTTTACATTTAATTTTTTAGCCAAAGTTGCGTAATCTACAAATGCATACTGAATATTTGCATTCGAAATATTGTATCCTTGTTGAATATCCGCTTCTTTACCTGTAACCGCTGTACCAGCCATTACATAACCAAAATATTTTTGAGATAAAATCTGTAATTTTATTTGTTCAGCAGTTTGCAACCAACCTCTATATTGTTGTTGCGCTTCTGGACTTGATGCCGCATTTGCTTCTAATTGAGCAATCTGTTGTTGTGCTTCTGCACCAGATGCCATTCCGAAGTTTTGAGCTGTATAACTCCAAAATTCATCATCAGAAACTTTTAAACCTAATTTTTCAGCATGTTGTTTCAACACTTTCTGACTAACTAAACTGTTCCAAGTTTGTTGAGCAATTTGATTTGGAGTTGCAGTTTGACCTTGATTTTCGTACATCTTTTGTGTTTGATCGTACGCACTCTGATATTCTGCAATACCAATAGGTTCTCCGTTCACTGTACCAACTACAGACGGATCTCCAGTAAATAATTGTTTTATTTTTGAATTCTCTCCGAATAAATCTCCTGCAACGAAAGCTAACATTGCAACTCCGATTACCACGAAGATCAGCCAAGTTTTTTTACGAATTTCTCCTAAAACTGCCATTGTTTTATTTTAATGTTATTTCTATAATAGGTGGCGAAAATACGACAATACATTGAATAATAAAATAGAAGAAGCGACAAGTATGCGCTTTTTTGTTAATTTTTTTAACGCTCTTTAGAATTTTTGATTATCATCAACATACTTAAATCCTTGATTATTGAATAAAGTATAGGTTTCTAAATCGTCAGTAGCTTGCAAACCGTTTTTCGCTGTTAACGAATCGCCTTCCTTGCTAATTAAGTAAACTTCTTTCGATGTATAAACTGTTTTATTTTTCTTATTCCAAAATAATTGTTCGCTTTTCAACGAATCACCTTTCTCATTTACGATAATTACGTTTCCTCTACCCTCGTACAATCCCGTTACGTCACTCAACTTCGCCCAATCTGCTTGAAAATAGACTGGTTTTACGCTTCCTTTTTGATAAAAATCAAGGTTTAAACCTTTTCTAAAAATCGTGTAAGGAGAATCTACCGTTGTATATTCTTCGATTAGTGGCGAACGCAAATTACCAGAAATTCTTCCCGAATCTTTGTTAATAATATTTGCATTGATAAGTGTGCGTGTTGGGAATTCTACCTTCTTTTTACTGATAGGAGGAAGTTCTTTTTTACAAGAAAAAAGCAAAACGAAAACGCTAATTAGACCAAATACAAGAGTTGATTTAATTAAAACTTTTTCGTTTGCTTTTTTATACAATTTTTGTTTGTCCAAAATTAGTCAATAACTCTTTTTCTAAACCAAATATCGTTAATATCAAATCCAACTTTAACTCCGAAATAATTTTCTTTAATTAAGTTGTTTGCTGTTTTTCCTTTTTGTCCGTACTCTAATGAAATATTCATCATAGAACCATCATTTTGTTTTCCGATTGGAAATCCAAAACCTAAAGTTGCTCCATAAGCGTCAATATCTGTTCCGTGAATAGAGTATTGAGCTGATTGATAATACATACCAGCACGATACGTTACACGATTAAAATAACTTTTGTAACTGTTATAATCTGGAATCCAATATCCACCAACAGCCAAACGTACATTATTTTTGTAATCTACCGCAGAAGACATTGTTGTATTTTGACCTTCTAATGGTTGAGAGAAATCTTTCCAATTATTATACTTTGCTTCTACAGCTAATGACCACGTATTATCTTTAGAATAAGATGCTCCTAAAGTAAATTGTTGTGGAATCTTAGTTTTTCCATTATCAATTCTAATAATAGAAATTGTATCTACAGAAGATTGTGCTGTTCCAATATATGTGTAAGAAGTTGTAAGATCTGTAACATCAGTTCTTAACTTAGTTCCTAATGTATAAGTAGCCCCAATGTTTAAATTGTTATTTTTTCCAATTTTCTTTGTATACATAGATCCCAACGTAAATTGAGCACCACGATAGTTCGATTTATCGCTATAATCTACAGCTAAACTTGCTCCATCTACAGCTAAAATCTCATTACGTTGCAACTCTCCGAAAAGATAATTAACACGCAAACCTAAAGAAAATCCTTTTGAAAGATTTCTTGAATAAAAAGCATGAAGACTATTTAACCCTCCATCACCTTTCATTTGTACAGTTTGTTTGATATTATTTTTCTCAGAAGTATTCATAATATCATATCCCAACGCTGTGTAAGGTTGAAAACCAACTCCGAAACTTCCTTTTTCACCAACTGGAAAAGCCAATGAAATATTAGAAACATTGAAACGACCTGCGTTTTCCTTATCTGTTCCAGATTTGAAATTATAATTAGTTCCACTTCCACTTGCATTGAAAGTTGTCATACGCAAGTTTTGGTTTGCCGCCGGATTCGAAAAATTCGCACTTTGTCCAAAAGGATTCGTAGGAACCGTTGAGATACCGCCCATACCAGCTTGTTCAGTATTATTATCAAACAATTGCTCCCCTACTCCGTATGCCGAATAAGGTGAAACTGATATTGACTGAGCTTTTATTGTTACCACGCTAAATAGTGATAAACTACAAATAATCCACTTCATTATGAATGTATAATAGAATTCTAAGACGCAAATATGATGATTTGTTGCGAATTGTAAAAATTAGATTGCAAAAATGAGTTGTTAAATCTCTATTAAAATATTAAAACCGCTCTTTTTTTGCAAAGATAAAAATATTTTAAAATTTATTTCTCGGTAAATGAACAAGATAGCTTTTTCGTCTAAAAAATATTTTAAATAATGTTTGGTAGAACAGATTTTCGCTCTATATTTGCATCACAATTAAGGCGGTGCCTTAGCTCAGTTGGTAGAGCAAAGGACTGAAAATCCTTGTGTCCCTGGTTCGATTCCTGGAGGCACCACTGCTTAAAACCTCAATCATTTGATTGAGGTTTTTTTAGTTTTAATTTTTAAATGTTAATAATATATTAAAAAATATTTTCAATTAAAAAAAGCCGATGTAGAAATACATCGGCTTTTACTTTTTATGTTGAAATAATTATTACGCTTGTTGCGCTTTAATTAAATTTAATGCTGAACCAGCTTTGAACCATTCAATTTGTTGTGTATTGTATGTATGATTTGCTACAACTAAATCTTTAGATCCATCTGCATGAACAAACTCGATTGTTAAAGGTTTTTCTGGCGCAAATTCCGTTAAATCAATAAAGTTGATTGTATCATCTTCTTGTACTTTATCATAATCTGCTTTGTCAGCAAATGTCAACGCTAACATTCCTTGCTTTTTAAGATTTGTTTCGTGGATACGTGCAAAAGAACGTACTAAAACTGCAACAGCTCCTAAATGACGTGGTTGCATCGCCGCATGCTCACGAGAAGAACCTTCTCCATAGTTTTCGTCACCAACAATTACAGAAGGTACACCTGCCGCTTTATATGCACGTGCAGTATCTGGAACTGGTCCGTATTCTCCTGTTAATTGATTTTTAACTGAATTTGTTTCTTGGTTGAATGCATTTACGGCACCAATCAATGTATTATTCGAAATATTATCTAAGTGTCCACGGAAACGTAACCAAGGTCCAGCCATAGAAATATGGTCAGTTGTACATTTACCAAATGCTTTGATTAATAATTTAGCTCCAGTAATATTTTCACCATTCCAAGGTTTGAAACCTTCTAATAATTGTAAACGCTCAGAATTTGGATTTACGATCACTTCTACACGAGAACCATCTTCTACAGGTGCTTGATATCCATTATCTTCATAAGCATAACCTTTTGTTGGTAATTCCTCTCCTTTTGGAGCATCTAACATTACTTCTTCACCAAATTTATTGATTAATTTATCTGTTAATGGATTAAAATCTAAACGTCCAGAAATTGCAATCGCCGCAACCATTTCAGGCGATGTTACGAAAGCATATGTATTTGGATTTCCGTCCGCACGTTTTTTGAAATTACGGTTGAATGAATGAACGATTGTATTTTTTTCTTCTTTATCCGCACCTTCACGATCCCATTGACCAATACAAGGTCCACAAGCATTTGTAAAGATAACCGCATCTAAATCCTCGAAAGTTTTTAATAAACCATCACGATCCGCAGTATAACGAACTACCTCAGAACCAGGATTAATTCCAAAAGATGATTTCACTTCTAAACCTTTATCTAAAGCTTGTTGCGCAATCGAAGCTGCACGTGTTAAATCTTCGTAAGAAGAGTTTGTACAAGACCCTATTAATCCCCATTCTACATCTAAAGGCCAACCATTAGCTGCAGCAGTTTCTTTCATTTTAGAAACTGGTGTCATTAAATCTGGCGTAAAAGGACCATTCAAACGAGGCTCTAATTCAGATAAGTTAATTTCAATTAATTGATCATAGAAGTTTTCTGGATTTGCATAAACTTCATCATCAGAACGTAAATAAGATTTGTGAGCATTTGCAGCATCAGCAACATCATTACGATCAGTCGCTCTTAAATATCTTTCTGAAGCATCATCATAAGCGAAGATTGAAGTTGTTGCTCCAATTTCTGCACCCATATTACAAATTGTTCCTTTACCTGTTGCAGATAAAGACTCTGCTCCTTCTCCAAAATACTCTACAATTGCTCCTGTTCCACCTTTTACAGTTAAACGTCCAGCAACTTCTAAAATAACGTCTTTTGGAGCAGCCCAACCAGATAATTTACCCGTTAATTTAACTCCGATTAATTTTGGCATTTTTAATTCCCAAGCCATTCCAGACATTACATCAACAGCATCAGCACCACCAACACCAATTGCTACCATTCCTAATCCACCTGCATTTGGCGTGTGAGAATCGGTACCAATCATCATTCCTCCTGGAAATGCATAGTTTTCTAAAACTACTTGGTGAATAATTCCTGCTCCTGGTTTCCAGAATCCAATTCCATATTTATTAGAAACTGATTCTAAGAAATTAAATACTTCTGAAGATTTATTGATTGCCTCTTGTAGATCGGTTTTTGCACCAACTTTAGCTTGAATCAAGTGATCACAGTGAACCGTAGAAGGAACAGCCGTTTTGGTTTTTCCAGCTTGCATAAATTGCAACAAAGCCATTTGAGCAGTTGCATCTTGCATTGCTACACGATCTGGCGCAAAATCTACATAAGATTCTCCTCTTGTATACGCTTGTGTAGGTTTTCCGTCAAACAAGTGAGCATATAAAATTTTCTCTGAATAAGTCAAAGGGCGACCTACGATGGCTTTCGCAGCATCTACACGTTCTTGCATTTTTGCATAAACGCCTTTAATCATATTTATATCAAATGCCATAATAATTGATTTATTTAATTGGTTTTAATTTATCAAAAAACATACCCCAATATACTGAATTATTTGTAAACTACTAACTCTTTACCGTGCTAATAATCTTATTTAAAACAATTCTAACTTATTTATTTGCAATATTATATATTTATCACAAAAAAAGGCTAACACCGAAATGTTAGCCTTTATTATATCATTTTCTACAAACAATTAGTTCATTGAAATTGGTTTAAACTTTGTTAAGTTAATACCTTCAACTGCAGTTTTGTACTCTTCGATAGAAGGAATACGTCCTAAAATCGCTGATAAAACAACTACTGGAGTTGATGCTAATAAAGATTCTCCTTTTTTACCATCACGGTCCTCAACCACACGACCTTGGAATAAACGTGTAGATGTAGCCATTACTGTATCTCCTTTTTCTGCTTTTTCTTGGTTCCCCATACAAAGGTTACAACCAGGACGCTCTAAGTACATAATGTTTTCGTATTCTGTACGTGCAGTAGATTTTGGCAATAAGTCGCTAAACTCAAATCCTGAGTATTTTTGTAACATTTCCCAATCACCTTCTGCTTTTAATTCGTCGATGATGTTGTAAGTAGGTGCCGCAACAACTAAAGGAGCTTTAAACTCAACTTTACCATTTGCTTTTTCTACATTACGTAACATTTGAGAAACGATTTTTAAATCGTCTTTGTGTACCATACAAGACCCTACGAAACCTAAATCTACGTGTTTATCACCACCATAGTAAGTTAAATCGCGGATTGTATCGTGTGTATAACGTTTAGAAACATCAGCATTATTCACGTCTGGATCGGCAATCATTGGCTCTTCGATAATATCTAAGTCAATTACTACTTCAGCGTAATATTTAGCGTTAGCATCTGGTTGTAAAGCTGGTTTTTCACAAGATTTAATTTCCTCGATACGTTTGTTTGCTTTGTTGATTAAACCTTGTAAAACTGCATTTTTGTTATCCATACCTTTATCAATCATGATTTGGATACGAGATTTAGCAATTTCTAAAGATTCAATTAAGGTATCATCTTGAGAAATACAGATAGAAGCTTTCGCTTTCATTTCTGCAGTCCAGTCAGTAAATGTGAAGGCTTGGTCAGCTAATAAAGTTCCGATATGAACCTCGATTACACGTCCTTGGAATACGTTTTCACCGTCAAATTGTTTTAACATTTGAGCTTGAGTAGCGTGAACCACATCACGGAAATCCATAAATGGTTTCATTTCACCTTTGAATGTTACTTTAACAGATTCTGGAATTGGCATAGACGCTTCACCAGTTGCTAAAGCTAAAGCTACCGTACCTGAATCGGCACCGAAAGCAACACCTTTTGACATACGTGTGTGTGAGTCACCACCAATAATGATAGCCCATTCGTCAATCGTGATATCATTTAAAACTTTGTGAATAACGTCAGTCATTGCATGATATTCACCTTTAGGGTCACGTGCTGTGATTACCCCAAATTCGTTCATGAATTTCATTAATTTAGGGATGTTAGCTTGCGCTTTTTTATCCCATACAGAAGCAGTATGACAACCAGATTGGTAAGCACCATCAAGAATTGGAGAAATAACTGTAGCAGCCATAGACTCTAATTCTTGCACAGTCATTAAACCAGTTGTATCTTGAGAACCAACGATATTAACTTCAACACGAACGTCTGAACCTGCGTGTAATACTTTTCCATCTGCAACACCAACTGCATTTTTGTTGAAGATTTTTTCAACAGCAGTTAATCCTTGTCCTTCGATAGAAACTTCTTTTGAAGGAGCGAAAACTACAGGAGCTTCAATTCCTAAAGTTTTAGCTGCGAAAGTTTGGATTTTTTTACCAAATACGATAGCGTAAGAACCACCAGCCTTGATAAATTCCATTTTTTGTGGAGTTAAAGCTTTAGAGATATCAATTAATTCTTGATCTCCGTTGTATAACTTTTTCTCTCTTGTATTGATAGTTAATACAGTACCTGTTGCTACTGAATAAACTTCTTCTAAAATTGGGTCACCGTTTTCGTTACGAACAACTTCTCCGTTAGCGTCAACTTTTTTAGTCCAGTTTTTTAAATCGATACCGATACCACCAGTTACATCAACAGTAGTTAAGAAGATAGGAGAAATATCATTTGTACCCGCTACAATTGGAGCAATATTTACGAATGGAATATATGGAGATGCTTGTTTACCTGTCCATAAAGCCACGTTATTTACACCCGACATACGAGAAGACCCAACTCCCATTGTACCTTTTTCAGCGATTAACATTACTGAAGCGTCTGGATGTTTCGCTTGTAAAGCTTTAATTTCAGCTTGAGCTTCAGGAGTAATCATACATTTCCCGTGTAATTCTCTATCAGAACGAGAGTGTGCTTGGTTACCTGGAGATAATAAATCTGTAGAAATATCACCCTCAGCAGCAATGTAAGTCACAACTTTTATTTCTTCAGCAACAGCTGGCAATTCTGTAAAGAACTCTGCTTTTGCATAACTTTCTAAAATATCTTTTGCAATTGCATTTCCTGCTTTGTAAGCATCAGCTAAACGAGCTGTATCTGCATCGTATAAGAAAACTTGTGTTTTTAAAACTTCAGCAGCTTGTTTTGCAATTGCTTCATCATTTCCTAAAGCTAAGTCTAAAAGAACCTCAATAGATGGTCCTCCTTTCATGTGAGATAACAATTCGAATGCAAATGTTGGTGTAATTTCAGCAACTGTTGCTTCTCCTAAAATAATCTCTTTTAAAAATTTTGCTTTTACACCTGCAGCAGAAGTTGTTCCTGGCAACGTGTTATAGATAAAGAATTTAACAGAATCCTCGCGGTATTCGTTGTTAACATCTTTAATTTGATTAATGATTTCACTTAGTAATTCTGCACCATCAATTGGTTTTGGATGTAAACCTTGACCTTTTCTTTCTTCAATCTCGTTAAGATACTCTTGGTAAAGACTCATAATTATCTATCTTTTCTTTTTAATATTAAAGATTGTTTAAAACCAAGCTACTTACACCTGATTTCATCCAATCAAAATGAATTATATAATAACACTTCGCTGTATCGTCACATCTTATGCAAAAATTATTTTCAACAAAAATCATTTTTGGCATAGGTAACCACTGTTATCAGAATACAAACTAAGTATGTAATTTTTTCGAAGGGTAATTTTTAATAATTTAACTCACACAAACTCAACACTCATAAGCATTTGAGTCAGAGTTTTATTCTAAAACTTACATTAACAATCATCTAAACAAATACGCGTTTAGCTATAAATTGGTACACAAAATTACGTTTATAGTAAAGATTTTTCATCAAAGAATGATATATTTTAGTTATATTTCAATAATTTAGAATTATTATAAAAAAGGTCTAAATTTCACTTTAACAATGTTTTAAACGTAAATAAATAGAAGTTAAAAATTAAAAGGTTCTTAAAATATCAACTCCATAATTTTTGGGTCATTTTTTTACGAAATTGAATTATTTCGAAATATTAATAAACATTCAATAATCAATCTTTCAAAATGCTATCAATCGTCTAAACATTCTCAAAAAACAATCAAAAATATTCAATATGAATAAATATTTATGATTATTAATAATTATACAAGTTTAATGAGATATTATGCAACTTTTTACTAACTTTGCGCCCTTAATTCATTATTATAGATATGAAACTTTGGGATAAAGGTTTTACCATTAATGATAAAATCGAAAAATTTACTGTTGGAAAAGACAGAGAATTAGATGCTCATCTTGCGAAATACGATGCATTAGCGTCGAAAGCGCAGGCAAATATGCTGGCAAAAACAGGTTTGATTACCAATGAAGAAAATGATGCGTTGCAAATTGCTTTGGATGAAGTTTTGGTTCTGATTGCGGAAAATAATTTCGAAGTCGACGAAAATTTCGAAGATATACATTCAAAAATTGAAGCTTATTTAATTGAAAAAACTGGCGATGCTGGAAAAAAAATTCACGTTGCACGTTCTCGAAATGATCAAGTTTTGGTTGCAATTCAACTTTTTAAGAAAGAGTATTTAAAACATACAACTGAAAAAATTGTCAATTTAATTGAGATTTTCTTACAAAAAGCAGACGAATTCAAGAATCATCAATTACCAGGATACACACATTTTCAGGCGGCAATGCCAAGTAGTTTTGGAATGTGGTTTTCGGCATATGCAGAAAGTTTGTTGACGGATTTATACTTTTTTGAGGCTGCATATAAAATTTCTGATCAAAATCCTTTGGGTTCTGGTGCAGGTTTCGGAACAAGTTTCCCAATTGATCGTTTGCAAACAACACAAGAATTAGGTTTTTCAGAAATCTTAGTTTCTTCTGTTGGTGCACAAATGCTTCGTGGAAAAACAGAAAAATCTGTCGCAACAGCTTTGGCAATGATTTGTGGAACGTTGTCTAAAATGTCGTACGATTTGGTTTTATACAATTCACAAGATTTAGCTTTTGTGAAGTTGCCAAACGAAATGACAACAGGTTCATCGATTATGCCGCACAAGAAAAACCCAGATGTGTTTGAGTTAACTCGTGCGCATTGCAATAGAATTCAGGCGTTGCCGAATGATATTATGATGACGATCAATAATCTTCCAAGTGGATATCACCGTGATTATCAAATATTGAAAGAAATATTATTCGAACCAATGATGCAATTTGATAATATTATTGACATCTTAACATTTGCGATTCCTCAACTTCAGATTAAAGATAACTATATGAATCAGGATAAATATGATCCGATTTATACCGTTGAAAATATTAATGAAGCGATTAAGAATGGAACACCTTTCCGTGATGCTTACAAAGAAGTTGGTTTATCTGTAGAAAATGGAACATATATACCACACAAAGAATTTCAGACTTCGCATATCGGAAGTATTCATAATTTGAGATTGGATTTAATTTCAAATAAAATCGAAAAATTCAAATTAGAAGCACAAGTTTTAAAATAAACACTTGTAATAAGTCAAAAATCATCCTCAAAATTATAGAATTTGAGGATTTTTTTGTCTTATAAATTTTATAATTTCGGAAAATATAAACGTTTAAATAATTGTAATTCTATATTTTGTAAAATAAAAAATGTTTTACAAAATAATTACAATCATTTTTTATTATATCAGGTCAAAATCATTCTAACTTTGACATATCAAATTAATCGATTAAAATTTAAAAAGATGAAAAAATTTTTCGCAGTAGTTGCAGTAGCAGCTTTATCATTAGGAGCAGTATCTTGTGGAGAGAAAACTGAAGAAGCACCAGTAGAAGAAGCACCAGCAGTTGATTCTTTAGCTACAGCAGCTAACGATTCTACAGCAGTTGCTCCAACTGATTCTACAGCAGTTGCTCCAGTAGCTGATTCTACAGCAGTTGCTAAATAATTTATAGCGAAGCTAAAATATAAATGCGCTCAACTAGGTTGAGCGCATTTTTTATGTTATAAATTCATCATGAATCTTAAAGTAGATTTCCGTCAAATTTTCCTGATTGTATTTTTTTATCAAGTTCTGCTTGAATATCCTCTAAAACAGGGCGAACAGTAGATTCTGGAATATCAGAAACTCTAATATACATTAAGCCATCAATTGCATCATTAAATTTTGGATCAACATTGAAAGCAATCACTTTTGCGTTTTGTTTGATGTATTTCTTAATCAAAACAGGTAATCTCAACATATTTGGCTCAAGCTCATCAATTAACTTATCAAATTTATTCAAATCAGCTTCAGATTCATCGAAAATAAATTCTTTATCTTCCTCTTTCAGCTTAACCTTAAACTCATTTTTTGCTCTCACATACTGCGCTACAGTAGAATCGTAATAATGAGATTTCATAAATTCGATCATCAAAGATTTTGAGAAATCAGAAAACTGATTACTAATACTCACTCCTCCAATAATAAATTTCTGATTTGGATTTCTCAACGTTACATGCACAATTCCTCTCCATAATAAGAACAATGGCATCGGCTTTTGTTGATATTCAGCTGAAACGAAAGCACGTCCCATTTCGATACATTTCTTGAAAAATGGATGAATTTCTGGATCAAAATTGAATAATTCATGAACATAAAATCCATTAATTCCATATTTTTCATACACTTCCGAACCAATCGCCATACGATATGCTCCAACAATTTTATTCGTATCCTTATCCCACAAAAATAAATGGTGATAATGATTATCAAATCGATCAAGGTCAATTTCATCATTTGTACCTTCACCTATCGCACGGAATGTTATCTCGCGTAAACGACCAATTTCCCTTAATATATTTGGAATTTGTTGAGCTGTAGAAAAGAAACATTCGTAATTATTATTTGTAAACAATAATGCTTGTTCATCTTTTCGTAAAGTTTCAATATCTTGAATTAATAAGTCTAAAGCTGTTTCCGAAATAATCGGCTTAACCTTTTTACTAGAAGAAGATAAGCTTGGTAAATTCGGCATTTTCAACTCAATATTCGAAGGGTTTTTCAATACTTGAGTTAAACTTCTTTTTTGTTTGTAATAAGACGAAAGCATGTATGTTTTCTTTCTCAAAAACTCAGAATAATCTTCTATAGACACATGCTCGTCTTGTTGTTTTTGTAAAATTGGTTTTCCAATACGAATCTGAATTGGTCGTGTTCTTTTCTTCATCATTTCAGCTGGCAACATTGCCGTTTGAAAATCTGGATGAATCTTCGCTACACGGTAAAAAATATTACTATTTCGCGCTCTAAAAAACATTGGAACAACAGGAACTTTCGCTTTTTTGATCAACTTCATCGCTGATTCTTGCCATTCTCTGTCAATAATTCTACTTTCGTCATCTCGATAAGAAACTTCTCCCGCAGGAAAAATCCCTAAACAACCTCCAGCTCTTAACAATTTTAATGCATCGCGCATTCCTGAAAGGCTACTGTATGCATCTTTACGTGTTTCGAAAGGATTAACTGGAATAATCATAGGTTCTAATGGTTTAATTTTTTGCAATAAAAAATTACCCATTACCTTGAAATCAGGACGAATTTTTGACATAAAATGCATCAAAATAATTCCATCCAACGCTCCAAGCGGATGATTAGAAATAATAATAAAAGGTCCTTCTTTTGGAATACGTTTTAAATCTTCTTCATGGATTTCGTAATCCATTCCCAAATCATCAATCAAATAATCCAAAAAAGGTTCGCATTGCAAATGCTTTCCACGATTGTACAAATCGTTTAACTGATCTATACTGAAAATTTTTTTCAATGCCCAAGCCACAGGTTTTCCTAAAACACCAATTTTAGAAAGACCCGAAGCTGAATAGATATCTTGTGTCGTGATTAAACTCATTTAAGCTTTAACAACTATTTGTAATGTTTCGCGCACTGTTTGTCGCAATAATTCTTTTTCTTTTGAAACAACTTTGTCAGAATCTGCATCGAAATGGCGAATTGTGTACAATAAAACATTGTTTTCTTCCTGCACTTTATACTCTTCGTTCATATCTGCAACAAACTTTTCTAAGTTGTCATATTTATCCTCCAAACATAAAGATAATGAAATTGCTGAATTTTGCATCAAATTTACTTTGATTTGATAATCATATAGTTTATTGAAAATTCCGCTCAATTTATCTTCTGTAATAAAAGAGAAATCTTTACTTGATAAACGAATCAAATGTTGCTCTCTTTTTAGGATAAAACAAGGTACTTTTGGATCTAATGGTTGACCTTTCGCTACCTCTGTTCCTGCTTCTGTAGGATTAATAAATGATTTTACGAAGAAAGGAATTTCTTTTTGTTGAAGCGGCTGTAACGTTTTCGGGTGAATAACAGATGCACCATAATACGCCAACTCTATTGCTTCTTCATATGAAATATGATTTAACAGCTCAGCATTATCAAAATAACGTGGATCAGCATTCAAAACTCCAGGAACATCTTTCCAAATCGTCATGTTATCCGCATTTAAACAATAAGCAAAAATCGCCGCAGAATAATCTGAACCTTCACGCCCTAAAGTTGTTGTGAAAAAGTTAGGATCAGAACCTAAGAAACCTTGGGTAATAAACAAACCTGTGTTTGGTAAACGTTTAATACTTTCTTCTGTTAATGCCCAATTTACTTTTCCTTCACGATATGTATTATCTGTTTTGATATAATCGCGAACATCTAACCATTCGTTATTAATTTGTATCGAATTAAGATACATACTGATGATTTTTGTCGAAATTAATTCTCCACAACAAACCACTTGATCATACACATAGCTATAATTTGGTGATTTGTTACGTCTTAAAAACGAAACAATATCATCAAAAAATTGCGAAATTTCGTTAGAAACCTCAGCTGGATTATCAAATAATTCTGTCGCTAAAGCAATGTGCTGTTCTTTTACTTCGTTAATTGTTTTTTCGAAATCTTGTTTTTCAAAATAGCGTTTGACTACCTCTTCCAATGCATTTGTTGTCTTGCCCATAGCAGAAACAATGATACATGTATTTTCGTAACCAACAGATTGCAATAAACTCGCAACATTTCTAACGCCGGCTGCATCTTTCACCGAAGCACCACCGAATTTGAAAACTTTCATTTCTATAAAAACTTTTTTTTGTAAATATTTAACTTGCAAATATAACCAAACTACACTTTATATGTTGACCGATTTTAATTAAAATAAAAAATAAATTTGAATGATGATTTTCACGTATTTAGATTAATTTCAAACGTTTGAAATGATATAAAATTGAGTTATTATTCCGATATTTGACCAGCAAAACATAATTATGAATACTAATTCTCATCAAACTCTTGGAGAGTTTATCATAGAAAATCAAGCAGATTTTATTTACTCATCCGGAGAATTATCTAGATTACTGAGTTCTATTAAATTAGCTACAAAAGTTGTTAATTATAAAGTAAACAAAGCAGGACTTGTAAATATCTTAGGCGAATTCGGAAATGAAAATGTCCAAGGAGAAAAACAACAAAAATTAGATGTTTTCGCAAACGATACGTTTATCGAAACGTTGTCGCAACGCGAAGTTGTTTGTGGTATTGCTTCGGAAGAAAACGAAGATTTTATCGCGATTCAACCTTCAAAAAATTCAAAAAACAGTAAATATGTTGTGTTGATTGATCCACTTGATGGCTCATCAAACATCGACGTAAATGTTTCTGTTGGAACAATTTTCTCAATCTACCACCGTGTTTCTGAACCTGGAACACCTGTTACAAAAGCAGATTTCTTACAACCAGGAAATAAGCAAGTTGCTGCGGGATATGTAATTTATGGAACATCGACAATGTTAGTTTATACAACAGGAAATGGTGTAAATGGATTTACATTGAACCCAGGAATCGGAACGTTCTATTTATCTCATCCAAATATGTGTATTCCAGAAGATGGACACATTTATTCAGTTAACGAAGGTAATTATGTAAAATTCCCTCAAGGGGTTAAAAATTACATCAAATACTGTCAGGCAGATGAGGAAGATCGTCCGTACACTTCTCGTTACATTGGTTCTTTATGCTCAGATTTTCACCGAAACATGCTGAAAGGAGGAATTTATATTTATCCTTCTGGAACAAATAATCCGAACGGAAAATTACGTTTATTGTACGAATGCAACCCGATGGCTTTTATCGCGGAACAAGCAGGAGGAAAAGCTTCTGACGGTTTCCAACGCATTATGGATATTGAACCTACAGAATTACACCAACGTATTCCTTTCTTTTGCGGATCGAAAAATATGGTCGAAAAAGCAGAAGAATTTATGCGAAATGAAGAATTGAAATAATCATTTCAAAAAACATAAATAATAAAAAATCCGCTCGATGAGCGGATTTTTTTGTTATCTAAACATTCAATTAAGGAATTGCAATACCTGGATAATTTCCTGGGTAAACGTGTCTTAAAGTTGAATGATATTTTTGGTTGATTGCATCAGCAAACATATTTGCGACAATTGCATATCCAGTTCCAGTTAAGTGAACTCCATCTAATGAGAACGCTCCACCAGAAACGAAAGTTGTTGTATATGTTTGTCCGTAATATTTAATCCCTGATTGAGAACTTAATTTTTTCATTTCAGAATATGCATCAACTAAAGCTAAATTATAAGCAGTTGCTAACTCCGCAATTGCTGCATTGTATTTAACTACAGCTGCTTCTGCTTTCGCAGTTTCTTTTGCTGTTAATACATAATTATCTGTCATTGGATAACTAACACCTACTACTGATAATTTACCAGCTTTCTCTTGAGTTAACCCTAACTTCATTAATTCTGCAACTCTATTTGTGTCAACTTTTCCAATTACAGATGAAGAAGTCAAAACCAATAAATCTTTTGCTGTTGCTTGACGAGCTTGTCCATAAGTAATTCCAAACAAAGTTGCAGTACCAGTATCATATCCTGCTTTAATTAATGCAGCAGTAATCGTTGTTGATAAATCCGCTAAATCTTTATCTTTAATTACTACAGCACTTGCAGCAGTCTTAGAAAAAGAAATTTTTCTTTCTGAAGCACCAACTGCATCAAATACTTGATTTAATCCTGCATAAGTTGCATTCAATTCATCAATCATTGGTGCAAAACTTGGATTTGCTGGTGATAAAGGTGCGTATGGAACCGTTGTAAAATATGGAATAGATGTTACAGAAGGAATATTTGCAATAACTCCTTTTGCTCCTACCGATGTTAATGCTTTTAATCCATCATTAATTGTAGATTTTACCACATTTACATTAGAAATATCATTACTTCCATAAGTTCTTGGATCAACATTATTTGTTTCATTATGATCTACTCCAACTCCTCCAGATGTTGCATAACCTAATACATCATTGTTCCCAATCCAATAAGAGAAAAATGTTGGCTTTTGAGCAACTGCATCTGCAACTACAGAAGTTGTCGCACCACTTGCAAAACGTACAAAATAAGGATTCGCTGTTGCTGGATCAGTTTTTAAGCCTGCTGGATTTCCATAACCTGGCGCAACTAAATGATAAGACTTAGCACCTGGAACTCCCATATTTTGAAACTTTCCTTTATCTGCTAAGATATCTAAAGCTCCACCCGCAGCACTTGGAACTGGTGTTAAAGCTCCATTTACAATTTGTAAATTCAATTTACCTGGAAAACCTGGTAAATCAGTAAATCCACCTGTATCATTTGACATATATGGAATTTTAAATTCTCCTCCTCCTGCAGCTTTCATCAATCCAGCTAACATGTTTGGGTAAGAATTTTCTTGTCCAGATTTGTACAATGCATTATCTCTATAACCAGAAGTTAACGAGTTTCCTAATGCGATATATGTAGAAAAGTTTGCTTCACCAGCAGAAACTTGAATATCTTCAATTGGATGTTCGAAATCTTCGCTACAGTTAAACATCGTAGCAGCTAATGCAACTAATACTATTTTATTTAAGTGTTTCATTTTTGTCTTATTTTAAGTTGTACGATACGCCTAAACCAAAGTTTATAGCACGCATTTTAACATCTCCAGAGAAGTTTTGTTGAATATTATCAATATGTCTTTCGTCTCCTTTTACATATGATCCAAATAAATCAACATTAAATCCTGACTCGAATCTAAATCCTAATCCAGCTGAAACTGAATTTAAGTTAGAACTTGGTGTTTCTGATGACCAATAAGCTGATGGCACTGGTGATTTATCGTGATAATAACCAACACGTCCAACAATCATCTCGCTGAAAGTATACTCAGCTCCAAAACGGAATAATGTATTGTCTTTCCAGTTTTTCGTAGAAGATGATGTGTAGAAAGTATTAGAAGCATCATTATATAAATTGATATCTAAACTTTTGTAACGTGTCCAGTTTTGCCAAACTACATCTCCAAAAAGTTCTAATTGTGGTAAAACTTTGTATGACATCCCAAATGTAAACTCTGATGGTAATGGTAAAGTTGTATTCCATTTATCTGTATTAAAAGGTACATTAGATGCAATTCCAGAAGGAACATTCGACCATGTAACATCACCTTTGTTTGCAGAAACATCTACATTAGAACGGTACGCAATTCCAACTCCAAATTTATCTGTTGGCTTGAACATTGCTCCAACATTAAATCCTAAACCATGGGCATCTTTATCCTCTAATTTAAGTTTAATATCATTTCCAGCAACTGTTTGTACTTTCTCTAATTTAGCTGTTCCGTGTGTATAAATGAAACCTACACCCAAACTAAACCAGTCAGAAAAACGATATGCAACCGTTGGCTGAATATTGAATGCTTTCAAGTCAATATGTGTAATATTTGCTTTGTTTTGCCAATCTTCTGGCCACGTAACCGAACTACCAAAAGGCGTCGTAACACTCAATCCAATTGCTAAATCATCTACAGGCTTGTAACTAACTGCCAAATACATTGGTGTTCCTAATTTACTATCTGTTTCTGCTTTTTGTAACGTCATTGGATCTTGCCATTTTACGTCAGTTTTTACACCAAAACCTCCGACAGCAATACTCAATTTACTATCAACAAAAGCTAAACCTGCAGGATTATAAAACGCAACACTCGCATCGTGAGTTTGTGTTGCAGAAGTTCCCCCCAATGCTGCTTGGCGAACTCCTTGTAAAGCAACTCGGTATCCACCTGCAAATGCAGAAGAAGATAAGCCGATTAATGCTAAGGTTAAGAAAATTTTCTTCATATTTTTTGTTCGTTTTTAATAATTCCTTTAAACAAAAATAACATAATTTTATAATAACGTTATGTTAACATAATAAATTTTGAAAAAATCTTTACTATTAAGGCTTTCAGCCAGAATAACATTCGTGTAAAATATACACTATTGATAAATTTCTTTGATTTTTTCAGATATAATATAACCTTCAGACCAACATGCCTGAAAATTGAATCCACCTGTTATAGCATCAATATTTAAAACCTCTCCAGCCATAAACAATTGTGGGATTTTTTTTGCTTGCATCGAATGAAAATCAATTTCTTTCAAATCGACACCGCCTGCCGTTACAAACTCATCTTTGAACGTACTTTTTCCATTAATTTGGTATTTTCCTTGCGTCAATTCTATTGCAATTGCTTCGATGTGTTTTTTCGATAAATCTGCATAAACCTTGTTTTCATCTATATTACAATAGCTCAGAATACTAAACCAAAAACGCTTCGGAAAATCGAATGGATTATTTTTATGCACATTTTTCTTAGCATCAACTTGTTTTTTATCATTCAAAAATGAAATGATTTCGTCTTTAGATTGATTTACAAAATTGATTTCAGTTTCGAATTTATAATTGCTTTCATTCAATTTTAAAGCACCCCAAGCCGATAATCTCAAAATCGCTGGTCCACTAAATCCCCAATGCGTAATTAGTAACGGACCTTCTTCTTCTAATTTTTGTTGATTGATTTTGACTTCAGCATTATCGAAAGAAATTCCCATCAATCCTTCAATTCGAGGATCTTTGCAATTAAACGTGAATAAAGAAGGAACTGGTTGAACGATTTTCAAACCTATATTTTTCAAACTTTTCCAAAATTTAGGCGTACTTCCTGTTGTCACAATCACCGTTTCGAAAAAATGTTTTCCTGATTTTGTTATCAATTCATAACCACCATCAACTTTATTAATTTCTTGCACACCGTCTGAGAAATTAAGCTGAACTTTATTTTTATCAACCGCTTTTGTCAAAGCCTCTATAATCGAAAGTGAAGAATCGCTAACTGGAAAAATACGGTTATCGTCTTCTATTTTCAATTCTACTCCGCGCTCATCAAACCAAGCCATTGTATCACCCGGTTGAAACGTGTAAAAAACACTTAATAATTCCTTTCTTCCACGCGGATAAAACTCGACCAAATCAAGCGGATCAAAACATGCATGCGTAACATTACATCTTCCTCCGCCCGAAATGCGTACTTTTTGAAGCGGTAAATTTGCTTGTTCAAACAATATAGTTTGTTGTCCTACAGTTTTTCCAAGGTTTGCAGCAACAAAATATCCTGCGGCACCACCTCCTACTATGGCTATTCTTTTCACGAGACAAAGGTAAAGTTTTATTTTTAACAGAATTTTTGATAAAAAAAGGAAATGTTTTCACATCTCCTTCTAAACTTTTTGTTCATGAAAAACGAACAAAGGTGTAATATTTTTATTTGCAATTTTCTTTGTAAATCCTGGTGAAAAAATCTTATCAAAAAACCCTTTATTGCGGCTTACAACCGTCAACAAATCTATTTGTTTTTCCTTGATAAAATCCAACACCGCATTTACAGGATCTGCATCATGATAAACTTCAAATACAATTGGATCTCCAGCAAACTGATCTTGCCAATCTTTCATCGCTTGTTGATTAAATTTTCCGTCTTTCGAAACGTGCATGCAATGAATTTTTGCATGATGACGATTTGCAATTTCGATCAAATACTTCAATGCATCTTTATCTTTTTGATCAAAAACAGTAGTAAAACCAATATTCTTAAATCCTTTGAAAGACATTCCATGCGGAATACTAAGAATTGGAACTTTCATCGACGTAATCGCATTTATCGTATTCGAACCGAAAAGCATTTTTTCTATTCCTGAATTTCCGTCTGTTCCCATCACTACAAAATCAACGCTTTCTTCTCCAATAATTTCACGTAAAATATATAAGAAATTTCCTTCTTCTAAGATAAATTTGATTGGAATTTCATTCAAATCATTTTCAACAGCTATTTGTCTTAATTGCGGAATATTATCTTTGAAGTTGTCAAAACTTCCTAATTCTACCGTTTCATATACATTCTGAATCAATCCAGCACTCAAACTTCCTGTAATCATTGGCAATTCGTAAACATGCAACACATAAACTTGTGCATCGATACTTTTTGCAAGATTTAGTGCATATAAAAAGGCGTTATTAGCTGTTTCTGAGAAATCTGTCGGGAACAATATTTTTTTCATCTTTTCGTGTTTTGTACTCAAAAGTTACGAATAATTTTATTTCAACACGAAAAAAGCTCAATCTATTTCTACAGATTAAGCTTTTTGTATATTCAGTATAAATTATCTTATTCGTGGAAAACAAACAAAGGCACGTTGTGTTGTGTCAAAATTTTCTTTGTAAAACTTGGTGAAAATAATTTCTCGAAGAAGCCTTTGTTACGGCTAACTACTGTCAACAAATCAATTTTTTCTTCTTTAATAAATTCCAAAACTGCATCTACAGATTCATCCGCAGTATAAATAAAAAAATCTACAGGTTCATCTTTATAATATTCTTTCCAATGATTAAGCGTCGGAATATCGTAATTTCCATCTTTCGAAACGTGTAAGCAATGCACTTTTGCTTTATAGCGATAAGCAATTTCGGTTAAATAATCTAAGGCTTTGCGGTCTTTATCTTGGAAAATTGTCGTAAATCCAATATTATTTATTCCTTTGAATTCGTAACCATTTGGCACGCTCAATACCGGAATTTTAAGATGTTTTATTGCATTCATCGTATTCGAACCAAAAAGGACTTTATCAAATCCTGTATTTCCAGTCGTTCCCATTACTACAAAATCCACTTTTTCATCTTCGATAAATGTTGGCAATACAAACGAAAGCATTCCTTCTTTTACGAAAAATTTCAAATCAACATTTGCAAAACCATTATCCTCAGCCATTTTTCTCAAGAACGGAATATGATCTTTTAAATTCTCGAAATTATTTAATTCAATTGTATTATAAACATCTTGCAAAATACCAGCATCGATTCCTCCACTTACCATTGGATACTGAAAAGCATGCAAAACATATAATTCTGCATTTTGATTTTCGGCTAAATTTAACGCATACAAAAACGCATTATTTGCTGTTTCTGAAAAATCTGTTGGAAATAATATTTTTTTCATAATCTGTCTGTTTAATAGCTTTTTAAAGATACAAATTATTAAATATCTATATTTTAATTTGATGTTAAATCTTATTGTTTTTTATTATTTACGATGATTAAAAATATTATCATTTTCGTATAAATAGTAATCCGTAACTTTGTACCTTAAATAATTTTTCAATTCATGAATAATAAATATTTTCAAAAAACCATTATTCGATGGTCAGATTTGGATGCTAATCGCCATTTAGCGAACGCTTCGTATATGAATTTTACAAGTTTTGCACGTATTGCTTTTTTGAGAGATTATGGCATTTCGATGAAAAATTTGGAGGAATATGGAATTGGACCAGCTATTTTGCACGAACAATTTTCTTTTTTTAAGGAAGCTATGGAAGGTGAAGAAATTTATATTTCGGTAGAAATTGGTGGAATGTCGGAAGATGGAATGATTTATCAATTTATTCATAATTTATATAACCAAGATGGTGTACATCTTTGCCATTCTGAATTGACAGGTGTTTGGTTTTCGATGTCGAAAAGAAAAATGCAAGCACCACCAACAGAAATGTTAGAAAATATTAAAAAATCATTTGAAGGACAAACCGTCAAAACAATGTCGAAACAGGACATTATCAATTTACCTTTTCGTTCAGAAAATATAGATCCTTCAATCTTTACTCAAAAATAAAATCATGTTAGAAGATAAAAACGTTTCAAAAACAAGTTTAGCCGAAATTGGAGAATTTGGTTTAATTAACCAAATCAAAGAAGGTTTTCCAATCAAATTAGAAAGTTCTATCAAAGGAATTGGTGACGATGCGGCTGTTCTTGATTATAAAAAAGAGAAAATTGTGGTTTCTACTGATATGTTAGTAGAAGGCGTAAATTTTAGCTGGTCGTATATGCCTTTACGTCACTTGGGGTACAAAGCGGTTGTGACGGCAATTAGTGATATTTTGGCGATGAATGCTATTCCAAAACAATTGTTGATTTCGATGGCAATTTCGAATCGTTTTACGATAGAAGCTGTGGACGAAATTTACAACGGAATGAAATACGCTTGCGATAAATACAATATCGATATTGTGGGAGGCGATACAACTTCTTCTGTTAGCGGACTTGTTTTGAGTATGACTGCAATTGGCTCGGCTCCAGAAAAAGATTTGACTTATAGAAATGGTGCGAAGGAAAATGATTTGGTTGTTCTTTCTGGAGATTTAGGTGCTTCTTTTCTTGGTTTGCAAGTTTTGGAACGCGAAGCGCAAGTTTCAAAAGTGAATCCTAATAATCAACCAGATTTCGAAAATTATTCATATTTAATTGAACGTCAATTAAAACCTGAAGCGCGTTTGGATATTATCAATCTTTTGAAAGAGTTGAAAGTTAAACCAACTTCTATGATTGATATTTCGGACGGATTATCTTCTGAAATTATTCATATCTCAAAAGAAAGTGGTGTTGGAATTAATATATACGAAGAAAAAATCCCGTTAGATTCTGTTGTTATTCGCACAGCCGAAGAATTCAAAATCAATCCAATCACATGTGCTTTAAGCGGTGGAGAAGATTACGAATTATTGTTTACAATTGATCAAAAAGATTTTGAAAAAATCAAAGGAAATCCACATTTAACGGTAATTGGTCATGTAACTGGTAAAAACGAAGAAAACTATTTGATTACTCGTGGAAGTGAGCAAATGGTTCCATTAACTGCACAAGGTTGGGGAGTTGAAACGGAAGAAGAATAGGTTAATGAGATAATTCGCTAATTAAAAAATGTGATCCTTAAACGAGTTCAGATGACTTAACGAATTATCAAAACAAAACGTGTCAAGCTGATTTCATTTCAGCTTCTCTTCAAAATAATAAAATCAAAAAGCATTCAAGAAATTGGATGCTTTTTTAGTTGAAATAAGTTGTAATTTAGTTCTATTAATTAACCACTTATGAAATACTTTTTACTTTCATTTATTCTATTTTTTTGTTCATGTTCATCAACATTCAATTCTACTTATAAGAGCAAACAACTAAAAAAAACAGTTGATACTTTTATTGAATTAGGAGAAAAACATAATGAACGTATTAATCCTAATAATTCTTATTTAATTCTAGGTTTTGATAAATTAAAAAGTCCTGATAGAAAAGTTTTTTTTAATAATGCTGAATTTGGAGTTGGAATTACTTTTATGGCATACTTAGGATCTTGTAACACAAATGAGAAAACTCAACAATATGAGTATAAAAACTATACAATTGCTATTATAGATTCTGCTGACATTAATTTTAAAAGGTATAAATTTTTAAAACCAATAAATTCTAAGAAATTAAATTTAAACGAAAATACCTTCCAATGTAAACATGGTACGAGTAATCCATTGTATTATTCATTTTATTTTGATAAAAAAGGAATTATCCAATCTATTGATCCTTGGGGAAAAAGGAAATTAATTCGAGATAAGTTAATTGAAAAAGGATTCAACATAAACTTAAATTCTGATGAAGTATACTCTAAAGGAGCTGTAGACTTAGAAGAATAAAAATCATAAAAAAAGCTCGAAGTAATAAGTTCGAGCTTTTATATTGTTAGCATTTTCGCTGTCGAATTATCAATTAAGATAATGGTTCAACTGAAACGTAAGATCTATCGTTACGTTTTTTAGTGAAAACTACTTTTCCGTCAATTAAAGCGAATAATGTGTGATCTTTACCGATTCCTACATTATCACCAGGATGATGTTGAGTACCTCTTTGACGAACAATAATGTTACCAGCGATTGCTGCTTGTCCACCAAAAATTTTAACACCTAAACGTTTCGAATGTGATTCACGACCATTTTTCGAACTTCCGACCCCTTTCTTATGTGCCATTTCGTTTTGTTTTTAAGAGTTAATAATTAATCTCAGCTCAATCTTAACCGATTGAAGCTACTTCAATTTTAGTGAATTGTTGACGATGACCGTTAGACTTTTGGTAACCTTTTCTTCTTTTCTTTTTGAAAACGATTACTTTGTCTCCTTTCACGTGTTCAACGATTTTAGCTACTACGGTAACTCCGTCTATAACTGGGGCGCCGACAGTGATTGCTCCGTTATCTGTTAATAAAACACGGTCGAATTTTACTTCGTCACCTGCTTCACCAGCTAAACGGTTTACAAACAATTGTTGGTCTTTTTCAACTTTGTATTGAAGCCCTGCTATCTCTACAATTGCGTACATAAATTAATGTTTATAAATGAAAATTGAGTGCAAAGATAATCAAAATTTTGAATTTAGATACTTGAATTCATTGAAATTTAATTAGAAAGATAAAAAAACTATGACATATCTTCTATTTGGATTAATTAAAAATAAATATCTTTGCATATAGTAAAATCATAGATAGATTGGTAGAAATGGTTGAAAATTATTCTTTAAAAGATTTAAAAATTGGTGAACAAGCAGTTGTAACTGGATTTAGTACAGAAGACATACCTGCTAAGTTTTACGAAATGGGCTTTATTCCGGGAACAAGTTTATTGGTAAAAAATAAGGCTCCGTTTGGTGGTCCTATTTGCATTAGTATCATCTCTAACAAGTCTGTTTTAGCTTTAAGAAGAAACGAAGCCGATAAAATTTTGATAACAAAAAAATAATGAATCATTATAAAATTGCCTTAATTGGTAACCCAAATGTTGGTAAAACTTCGTTATTTAATAAATTAACAAATCTTCGTCAAAAAGTTGGGAATTACCCTGGTGTGACGGTAGAAAAACGCGAAGGTAAAATAGAACGAAATGGAAATAAATTCCAAATTACAGATTTTCCCGGAACGTATACAATTTATCCAAGCTCTTTGGATGAAGAAATTGTTTTCAAAACTTTAGGAGACAAAACCAATAACCATTACCCAAATTTGGCGGTTGTTGTTGGTGAACCATCTAATCTAAAACGATCGATTTTGTTGTACCAACAAGTTCGAGATTTAGAAGTTCCTGCGATTTTTGTCATCAATATGAAAGATGAAATCAAAAGCAAGGGATTAAATATTGATTTGAAAAAGTTAGAAGATTTTCTTCAAACAAAAATATACTTAACAAACGCGCGTACAAGCGAAGGAATTGATGAATTGGTAGAAGCTTTTACAAAAGAAGCAACTCCATATAATCGTCATTACGAAATTCCGAAAGACCATCTTTCTATTGTAGAAAAAATCAAGAATGAATTTAATCTTAAATCTGATTATTTAGCTTGGCAATATCTTTCTCAGAAAGAAGTTCCGTTCGAATCGAAAGAAAATCTAAGTAAATTAGATACAATTAAGAAAGAAAATTCTATTGTTTCGAAACGATTACAAGTTAAAGAAGCATTAGATCGAAATAAAATTTTAGAGGATAAATTAAACGATATTATTTCGTATAATTTTGACGGAAATGAAACCTTAACCGATAAAATTGATAAAACATTAATTCATCCGATTTTTGGATACATCATCTTTTTAGGAATTTTATTATTAATCTTTCAAGCTGTTTATACGTGGTCTGCACCATTAATGACAATGGTCGAAGATTTATTTGGTTGGATCGACGAAAAAGCAATTAGCTTAATTCCCGAAGGACCTATCAACGAAATTATTGGAGGTGCAATAATCCCAGGTATAGAAGGGATTGCCGTTTTCGTTCCGCAAATTGCCATTTTGTTTTTATTCATTTCAATAATGGAAGAAACGGGCTACATGAGCCGCGTGGTTTATTTGATGGACAGATGGTTAAAACCATTCGGTTTAAGTGGAAAAAGTGTCGTCCCATTAATTTCTGGAGTTGCCTGTGCCGTTCCTGCAATCATGTCTGCGCGTAATATCGAAAATGATAAAGAACGTCTATTAACGATACTTGTAACGCCATTTATGACGTGTTCGGCTCGTTTACCGATTTACATCGTTTTAATTGCTTTGGTAATTCCCGACGAACATATTTTTGGATTAAGTTACCAAGCTTTGGCGTTATTTGTGATGTACATTTTAGGTGTTCTAGGCGCACTAGGAAGTGCTATTTTATTAAATTTAATCATTAAAGCGAAACATAAAAGTTACCTAATTTTAGAAATGCCAACATACAAACTTCCTGATTGGAAAAATGTTGGAATTAATGTTTGGGAAAAAACATTAGGATTTTTAGTTGATGCGGGTAAAATTATATTTGCAATTTCGATTATTCTTTGGGTTTTAGGAACTTTCGGACCTGGAGAACAATTCAAAAATGCAGAAGAAATTGTAACTGCTCATCATCCGAAAATGAATGAAGAAGATTTGGCAAATGAAATTGCTTCTTACAAATTAGAACATTCATATTTAGGGAGATTAGGATCAGTTATAGAACCAGTTGTAGAGCCTTTAGGATACGATTGGAAGATGGGAATTGGTTTAATTTCATCATTCGCAGCGCGTGAAGTTTTTGTCGGAACGATGTCAACGGTTTATAGTTTAGGAGAGGTTGATGTTGAGGACAATGGTCAAAAAGATCGTTTACTTCTTCGTATGAAAAATGAGATTAATCAAAACACAGGAGAACCAGCATACAACCTTGCTACAGGAGTTTCGTTGTTGTTATTTTATGCATTCGCAATGCAATGTATGAGTACAATTGCGATCGTAAAACGCGAAACAAATTCTTGGAAATGGACATTGATTCAGACAGGGTTTATGACAGGTTTGGCATATGTAGTTGCATTTATTGCATATCATTTTTTAAAATAATAGTATGGACAATATTTGGATACAATATATCTTTATCGCTTTTCTTTTTGGATTTGCAGTTTGGTATGTTGTAAAATTAATTAGAAGCTCATTTAGCTCAAAAGGAGGCGGATGTTCAAAAGGCTGTGGTTGTTCTCCAAGCAAAGATGAATTTCAAAAAAAGGCTAACTCTTAAAAGTTAGCCTTTTTTATTTCAAAATTTCGGAGTATTTTTACAATAGTATAATCAGAAAAAAACAAGTATTTTAATGATTATCAATTAGTTTTATTTTATTAATTCGGAATATAAATTTTACAAAAATGGAAACTTGGTTAATCATTTCATTAATAGTTTTAGCTATAATTATCTTAGGATTAATTATTTACTTTATTTCCAAAAAAACTAAACAATCAACTGAGATTTCTACTGAAGAAATTAATTCTGTAAAAGAAATTCCTTCTGAACCAATCAAAGAAGAGGTTACAAATAAAATAATTCCTCCAACTCCACCAACAGAGGTTATCATTGAGGAAAAACCAATGAATAATCTTAGCATTTCATCTAAAACCGAAAATGATTTACTTCGAAAATTAGAGTTATTTGAGAAGAATAAAGGCTTTACTAAGAAAGATATTAACCTTGCTTCATTATCAAAACAATTTGAAACGAATACAAAATATCTTTCTGAAATCATTAAAACTCATCGTCAAAAGCAATTTAATTCTTATTTGAATGAATTGAGAGTAAATTATATCGTCAATCGACTTCAAAATGAGCCGAAATACATTAACACGAAAGTAAGCTATTTAGCAAGTGATTGCGGATTTGCTTCTCATAGTACTTTTACAACAACTTTTACTCAAATCATGAATGAATCTCCTTCTGCTTTTATAAAAAGAATTAAAGAGGAACAAAAAAATTCATAATTACGAATTAATGAAGTTTATATAATTGAATTTAAAATATATAAACAATTATATTTGTTTTATTTTTTATACCAATCAATGCAAGAGCTATATAAAATACATTCACAAATTTCGATTGTATTTTTTTATTCTTAATTAAGACTTTATCTTTAATCTAAGATTGTGTCTTATGCGAAAAATTGACCCCGAAATACTTGCTCAAAAAATAAAAGAAGGCGATCGTTTTGCCTTATCAAGAGCTATTACACTAGCCGAAAGCAATCGTTTAGACGATTTGAAATTAGCGCAACATATCATTAGTTTATTACCTGTTTCCAAAACTTCAAAAAGAATTGCCATTACAGGAATTCCCGGTGTTGGTAAAAGTACTTTTATCGAATCTTTGGGGAAATATATTCTAAGTAAAGGTGAAAAAGTAGCGATTTTAGCAATTGATCCAAGTAGTTCCCTTTCAAAAGGAAGTATTTTAGGCGACAAAACACGCATGGAGGACTTATCGCGAGAAGAGAATGCTTATATACGTCCAAGCGCTTCTAACGGTTCTTTAGGTGGTGTTACCTCACGTACATATGAAGCAATTTTATTATGCGAAGCAGCAGGGTTTGAAAATATTTTGATTGAAACTGTCGGTGTTGGACAATCTGAAACCTTAGTAAATGAAATTTCAGATCTCTTCTTATTTCTTCAACTTCCGGGTTCTGGAGATGATTTACAAGGAATAAAACGAGGAATTATGGAAATGGCTGATTTAATTTTTGTCAATAAATCAGATTCGTTTCAAGAAAAATTAGTGAAAGATGCAAAATTGGATATTGTTCGTTCATTGCAATTTTTACCAACCAAATCTTCTCAATGGAAAAGAAAATCAATTATCGGTTCTGGATTAATCGGAAAAGGAATTCCTGAACTTTGGGAATTGGTCAATGATTATTTCAATTTTATTAATGAAAATAATTATTACGCATCAAACCGAGAAAAACAACAGCTTAATCAAGCGGAACGCTACACAATTGATTTGATTAATCAACAATTTTTAAAATTACTTAAGGAACACCCACTAGAATTAAGCAAAAATTTATCTGCATTCGAAATGGCAAAAGATTGGTTGAATAACCACACTGAAATTGATGAATTTCTTAATAAGTAAGTTTACGATTATTGAATCAAAATAACAAAAAAACGGCTCAAAATTGAGCCGTTTTTTTGTTAATCATCTTTATCAACTCCTGTTTTTTTGTTGATATTTTCTTGTATTTTTTGATAATATTCTTTCTCAATTTTATCAAATTCTGGTGTCGAAATTACTTTTCCTTTCGTTGGTTTTTGTAGTTTCAGCTTATCGTCAATCGAAATTGATTCTAACTTATAAGTTGTATACTGATTTTCATCTTTCAAAGAAGTTTTCTTCAGTTCTAATAATAATCCTGGCAAACCATTGTATTCATCTGGTCCACATTTTGATTTTATCGAAGGAACATACCACGCTTCTATGTTGAAATTAGCGTCAACAGCTACTGCTTTTCGTACATCATAACCTTTTATTTTTTTGGATTCTCGCGTAATACTCCATTTATAAGTTGCAATGGAATCAGAGATATTATACAATTTGGAATCCATTTCTCTCATGATTATTTTTGAATTCGTATCGAAATCATAAAAGCTTTCCAAATCTTTAAAACCACCTAAAACTTTCATCGAATATTTTGGTCCTTGCGAATTATCAATTCGTTCTATTTCTTGTGAAAGACATTGATTTGCATCGACAGAAAGAGCAATATATTTTGGTTTCGAAAACATTTCCTCTCTTAATCTTTTCGATTCTGGATTCGGATCATTCAAATTAATAAAATTCCGTCTTTCATATTCTACTTTAAATTTTTCTTGACCAAAAACTGAAACTGAAAACAACAACAATAAGATATACTTCATTTTAATGCAATTAGAAATTTAAAGATAACAAAAAAAGCTTCACCATTTCTGATAAAGCTTTTTGATTAAATATCCCTCTTGTTTTTAGAAAACTCTTACCAACAATTCTTGTTCTATTTTATCGTGACAATTTTCTAATGCATTTTTCTCTGCTTTTCCTGCTTTCCAATGCGATGTACAATAAAATTCGTCTTTTTTCCATTCTAAATCATCTTTAAAAAATGATTTTATTTCCTTTACAGATTTAGATTCCCCCGCAACATAAGCAAATCGTTTTCCGTCTTTGCGTTTCGGAAATTTCTGATTTTTTGTCAAACTATATAAAGCTATTCCGCTTCCTACATTTTGATTCACAATCCATTTAAATTCTAAATTTGCTTTCGTTTCAATTTGGTGAATATCATCTTCTGTTGGGACTTCCACACAAACAATTCCGTTTGTTTTAGCAGGAAGCGACTCTATAATTGCTGAAATTACAGGCAAGCCTGTTAAATCTGCAGCCAAGAAAATGAAATCTGTTTTTGGAGCCAAATCTTTTTTTTTCGACTTCATCGAAACTCCAATCATATCTCCAACTTTCGCCTCATTTGCCCAACGCGATCCTGGACCATTCAATCCATGATTTGCAATATCAATCACAATCACATTGTTTTTTGCATCAATATCGCGCAACGTATAGGTACGAGAAACTGGTTTAAATTTTTCTGATGGCGAAATCCATTTTTGATTCTCTTCATCATACTCAGCATAGTGAATATCACGGATCCCAAGCGGTGGAAAAAGTAATTTACATGTTCCGCCCAACGTTGTATCCTTAAAAAAAGATACATCATCATTTTCCAAATGAACGCGAATAAGATGTGGTGTCACAAATTCTTTCTTTTTTAAGATGAACTTCTCCTTCGCAATTTTCACTTTATCTCCCATCAGATTATTTAGATTTATTCTAATTCTATACGAATATAAAGTAAATTTAGATTGAATAAGAATAATAAAATGTTAAAGTAAAAAGTTATACTTTTTTTAATACGATTTTAATATGATAACTAAATAATTAACCTTAACTTTTACATATTAAAAATAACCTAAAAAACGAACAGAAAATGGAAAATACTTTATGCGAAATCTCGCTCGGACAAAGAACTCTTCCACTTGAAGGCGGATTTAATTGCAGAGATTTAGGTGGAATAATTAACACAAAAAATGAAGTCATTAGAAAAGGATTGTTAATTCGATCTGATGATTTAGCAAATTTGACAGATGATGATTTGGAGATTTTAAACGATTTTCCAATTCGAACAATTATTGATTTACGCACGACTTACGAACGTTTAAAAAATCAAGATCGCATTCCAAATAGTTGTAATCACGAAGTTCATTTGGATATTTCTTCTGGACATTTCGAAAATTTAGTGAAACAATTCAAAGCTGGAATTTCAAATCCGAAAGAATTTATGTGTAAAATCTACGAGGATTTTGTTTTAGATAAAACATGTCAAACGCAATACAAAAGCTTTTTTGATATTATTCAACATAAAAATAGAACGCCAATTTTATTTCATTGTACTGCAGGAAAAGATCGAACTGGATTTGCAACAGCAATGATTTTATCTGCTTTGAAAGTCGATTTAGATACAATTATGGATGATTACTTGGCTTCTAATATCTTTTTGGAACAAAAATATGCACACATCTTAAAGATCGATCCGAATTATAAATATCTAATTGATGTTTTACCTGAATATTTGGAAAGCTCTTATGAAGCGATTAATAAGAATTTTGGTTCAGTCGAAAATTATTTAACTGATATTTTAAAGGTTGATTTAGATTTGATGAAAGATTTATACATAAAAAAATAAGCGATCAATTGATCGCTTTATTTTTTATCTAAAATTTCATTCGTTGAATTCGAACAGCATTCAAAATTGCTAATAAAGCAACACCTACATCTGCAAAAACAGCTTCCCACATATTGGCAATTCCTTCTGCTCCAAGGAAAAGCACGATAATTTTAACGCCCATTGCTAAAATGATATTCTGAATCACAATCTTTTTTGTTTCACGACCAATTTTTATCGCCGTTGCAATTTTAGAAGGTTGATCGGTTTGGATTACAACATCTGCAGTTTCTATCGCAGCATCGCTTCCAAGTCCACCCATCGCAATTCCGACATCAGAAAGCGCTAGAACAGGCGCATCATTGATTCCATCACCTACGAAAGCCACCACTTGATTTTGATCTTTTTTCAATGCTTCAACTTTTTCTACTTTTCCTTCTGGTAACAATCCACCAAAAGCTTCATCAACACCAACTTCTTTTGCAACTTTTTGCGTAATGGTATTTTTATCTCCACTCAACATAATCGTTTTCGAAACACCTAAAGCTTTCATTTTCTGAATTGCTTGTTGCGCATCTTCCTTGATTTTATCAGCAATTGTAATATATCCTGCATATTTTTCATCAACTGCAACCACCACAATACTTTCTACAATATCATGAATTTCTTGTGGATATTGAATCGAGAAATGATCTAATAATTTAGTATTTCCAGCTAAAACTATTTTTCCATCAACTTTTCCTTTCAAACCTTTTCCAGAAATTTCTTCCACTTCTATCGCTTTCAATTCTGAAGGATGACTTGCCACAATCGCTTTCGCAATTGGATGCGTAGATTGCTTTTCTAAAGCCGAAACAAGATTTAAAAAATCGTTTTCAGGAAGATTAGTTTCAATTTTTTGAACTTCGAAAACGCCTTCCGTCATTGTTCCTGTTTTATCCATCACAACTGTGTTTACTTTCGCCATTAAATCTAAAAAGTTAGAACCTTTTACTAAAATTCCGTTGCGTGAAGCTGCTCCAATTCCACCAAAATAACCCAATGGAACCGAAATAACTAATGCACAAGGACAAGAAACAACCAAGAAAACTAAACCTCTGTATAACCAATCATTAAAATCGTAATTATCAACAAAGAAATAAGGAGTAATCACCAAAGCAGCCGCTAAAAAGAAAACAATTGGCGTATATATTTTTGCAAATTTTCGGATAAATAATTCAGTTGGAGCTTTGCGAGAAGCTGCATCTTGAACCATTTGTAAAATTTTTGCAATCGAACTATCTTCAAATTTTTTCGTCGTTTGAATTTCAATTACATTTTCAAGATTTAACATTCCTGCCAAAACAGTTTCTCCTATTTTATACGTTGAAGGTTTACTTTCTCCCGTCAAAGCCGCAGTATTAAAACTTCCTTTATCTGAAATCATAATTCCATCTAACGGAACTTTTTCCCCAACTTTTACCTGAATTGTTTCTCCAATTACCACATCTTGTGGTTTTATTGTTTCGAAATTACCATTTCGTAAAACATGCGCTGTGTCTGGACGAACATCTAATAAGGCTTTAATATTTCCTTTTGCCTTATTAACCGCCGCTTCTTGGAACATTTCGCCAATTGTATAAAACAACATTACCGCTACACCTTCTGGATATTCGCCAATAATGAAAGCACCTAAAGTCGCAATTCCCATCAACGAAAATTCATTGAAGAAATCTAGCTTTTTAGCTAATTTAAAGGCTTCTCCCCAAACAGGAAATGCTACTATAATATAAGAAATGCCAAACCATATCAAACGAATAATTTGATTATCAACAAACCAAGTTGGTTTTAAAACATATTGAACAAAAATTCCGGCAAAGAAAATAGCTAAACTGGCACCTAATAAAATTTTACTATTATTGTGTTCGTGGTCGTGACCTTCGTGATTGTGATTATGAGTATCTTTATGTTCGTCATTTGACGTACTACAACAAGCTTTAGACATAATTAAAAATTTATATTTCAAAATTATAAAGTTGTTGCTGCAATCTGGTTGCAAAGTTTAGGATTTACATTGATCGCATATTCCTTTTAAGATAAAAGAAGATTGTTCGACTTCGAAATTTTTGGGTAGATTGATTTCTGGCAAATGAATATTTCTCAAACAAAACGTCTGATTACAATTGTTACAATGAAAATGAGCATGCGTAAACTCAGGCGTACATTTGCAACTCGACTCACAAAGCGCATATTTTTTAGAACCCGTTCCGTCCTCTATGGAATGAATTAATTTATTTTCTTCAAACGTTTTTAATGTTCTATAAATCGTAACGCGATCTGCTTGATCCATCTCAATTTCTAAATCAGCTAAACTTAATGCAACGTCAGTTTTCATCAATTTATCTAAAACCAACAAACGCATCGCTGTTGGATTGATAGAACGATTCTGTAATGCTTTGTTTAAAATTTCTGTTTGCATTTTCTTCGATTTCGAATATAAAGTTACGAAAAAGTTAACTAAAGTTTAGTTAATAAAGTTTTTCCTTTTTTATTGCATCTAATTCTTTTTGCATTCGTTTCTTCCAATCTTTACCATTACGTTTTTCAAGATAAGGCTTTACAGTTTCTTCATATTTTAGTTCTAATTTATCATGTTTAAAATCTAAAACTCCAATATTTATATAATCTACTCCATATTTATTGTGAATACTGTCAATTTTAGCATAGGTTTCAGAACTAAATTCTGGTAAAGGAAATCCTCCTGAATGAAGAAAAATAATTTTATCATTTTTAATATCTTCTTTTGCTCTTTCTATGTATTCTTTTTCTTCCTTTTTTAATTTAATTATGTCATTTATAAATACTCCAATTATAATCATAAAAAAAACTGAAGTTAAAACTAAATTAACATTAATCAACTTACTGTATTTAAACAAACTAATTAAACTTGAGAAAATAATTATTCCAATAAGAATGTAAATAATTTCATGATATTCGGTTTGATAATAAATATCCCAAAAAGTATAATTTGAAGAACTATGTATCCAACAAAAATTTATTATTGGAAATAAAAGTATTAATCCAATAACGATTAAATTAAAAACAATTAACTTTTTATTCACTATTTCACTGTTATTTCATCTACAAAAATATACGACTTTCCTTGAAAAGGTTCTGCTAAATGACCTTTTGGGAAAGCACCATAATTTGTTGCTTTTACTTTGATGTAACGTGCTTTTTCTTCTTTAAACTGAATTTTCCATGAATCAGAAAACACGTTATTATCAAATGCATCAACTTGTTTTTCTAACATTCCAACCAATTTAAAATTCTGATTATCTTTCGATGTATAGACTTCTAATTTTGTAGGTAAGACAATCCAAGAACGAGAATCTTGCAAGAAATTCATGACAACCGAAGAAACGGATTTCGTTTTTTTCATGTCAACAATTGCATCAAAATTTTGATCATATCCACCTGCATGATATTGCGGTGTGTAGGTAGAATTCAACTGAATTGTATAATCATTTGGTTTCTTAGTAAATGTTCCAGAAATTGTTTTACTTTTCTTTCCATTCACTTCCACAAAAGAAGAAATTGTAGTTGTTTCTTTGATTGAAATTGGTTTTTTATAGATTTCTGCTTTTTTACCATTCACAGAAACATAGATTTTCGCATTTGGTTCAGAAGATTTTACTTCAACATTCATTTTATTTTGAAATGATCTGTCTTCAGCAACCAAAACTGGAATTGTTACAATTTTTTCACTTTCAGAAATAGGTTTAATCTCTCTATCTTTCAAAAATTCAAATCCTAAAAATTGATTTTCTTTGTAATTATTTTTCGTGATTATACGCTTCGTTCCATCTTCTAGATTAATCGTGATTTCATCAAAATACGGCTCAACAGTCGTCCACATTCCCGAACCTGGCGTAACGCTATAAATTCCCATCGAAGCCAAAACGTACCACGCGCTCATCTGCCCACAATCTTCATTTCCAATCAATCCATCTGGCGAGTTTTTGTAATGTTCATTCAAAATTTTATGAACCAATTCTTTTGTTTTTTTTGGCTTATCAATGTAATTGTACAAAAAAGCCACGTGATGACTCGGCTCATTTCCTTGCGCATATTGCCCGATAAGTCCCGTAACATCCACTTGCTCCCGACCTGTTGTTTCTGATGGTGCATTAAATAATTCATCTAATTTTGCATCAAAACCATCTTTTCCACCATAAAAATCAATCATTCCATTAATATCTTGCGGTGCAAAAAACGTGTATTGACAACCATTCGCCTCTGTGTAATTATTGTTTACTTCACGCGGATCAAAAGGTTTTAGCCAACCTCCATTTTTCTTTGGCTGAATAAATTTTGTCTCATGATTGAATAAATTTTTCCAATATTGAGAACGTTCGATAAAGTAATTATAATCGTCGTGTTTATTTAAAATCAATGCCATTTGCGCAATACACCAATCATCGTACGCATATTCTAATGTTTTAGAAACTGATTCGTGTTCATCGTCAATCGAAATAAATCCGTTTTGTTTGTAAGCTTTCAATCCCAAATGATCTAACATTGCCGAATGTTTTGCTGCTTCATAAGCTTTCTCATAATCAAAGCCTTTGAAACCTTTTACCATTGCATCAGCAATCACAGAAACCGAGTGATAACCAATCATACAATCGGTTTCGTTACTCGCTAATTCCCAAACAGGTAAACGTCCACCTTGTTCGTAATGCTTGATAAATGTGTTAATAAAATCAATCGTTCTTCTCTTCTCAATCAAGGTATACAAAGGATGCGCAGCACGAAAAGTATCCCAAAGTGAAAAAACCGAATAATAATCGAAATTATTTGCCAAATGAATTTGATCGTCCATTCCACGATAATTTCCATTCAAATCTTGCGAAATATTTGGTTGCATCATCGTGTGATACATCGCTGTATAAAAAATAGTTAGTTTATTCTTATCTGAAGATTTCACTTCAATCTTCGATAATTCTTTGTCCCAAGCCTTTTCAGCAGCGGCTTTCGTTTTAGAAAAATCAAAAGTTGTTAATTCTTTGCTATTAACATCCGTTCCATTATATCCAGTTGTAGATAAGGTCACTTTTACCATAATCTTCTCACCTTTCTTTACTTTTTTACCAAAAGCCAAGGCAATTTCATTTCCTTTAAATGTTTTAGATATTATATTTCCGTCTTTTGAAGCAGTTAATTTCAATGGAACATTAAATTCTATCTTGGCAAAAATCTTTTGATTCTTCGCCCATTCTTCCGAATTTCTGTAAACATAAAGTGTTTTAGCGTCTACAATTTTCACTTCTCCGTCAACTAATTTATCACGATGATTAAGATCTAAAATGATATTTGCGTCACCAGCTTTATTAAAAGTATATTCATGCAAACCAACGTGAGTTGTTGCCGTTAATCGAACATTGACATTATATTTATCTAACAAAACTTGATAATATCCTGCTGTTGCTTTTTCATTTTTATGCGAAAATTTAGAACCATAATCAGTCTGATTAAATCCTTTCTGATTAAGCGTTGGCATCAACATAATGTCACCATAATCAGAAACTCCTGTTCCATTTAGATGTGTATGTGAAAAACCATAAATAAAATCATCAGAATAATGATAACCACCACAACCATCCCAACTTCCATCAATTCGAGTATCTGGAGAAAGTTGAACCATTCCGAATGGTAAAGTCGCTCCAGGAAATGTATGTCCATGTCCACCTGTTCCAATAAACGGATTAACATATTGTGCATAATTATTTTTCTGAGCAAAAATTAATGATGAAAACATCATCAGAATAAATGATAGTAAAGTTGATCTCATTAGTTTTTAGTGTTTTGATTGACAGAAATTCTGTTATACAATAATATGGATTATATTTGTTTTAACACAATTTAGAAATCGATTAACACATGAGTAATAGAAGAAATTTCATAAAAAATCTTGGAGCTTTAGGCTTACTTTTAGGTACAACAAAACTTGATCTTAATGCGCAAACTACATCTAAAAGATCAACTACTTCAACAAAAATCAATAAACCAATTGTTCTTTCTACTTGGCGTTTTGGAATTGAAGCTAATGCCGAAGCTTGGAAAGTTTTAGGTAATAATGGAACAGCTTTAGATGCTGTAGAGCAAGGCGTAAAATTGGTCGAAGCTGATCCAAATGAACGAAGTGTTGGTTATGGTGGACGTCCTGATCGCGATGGAAAAGTAACTTTAGATGCATGTATTATGGACGATCAAGCAAATATTGGTTCTGTTGCTAGTTTAGAGTATATCAAACATCCAATTTCTGTTGCGCGAAAGGTAATGGAAGATACACCACACGTGATGTTAGTTGGAAATGGTGCACTTCAATTTGCGTTGGAAAAAGGCTTCAAAAAAGAGAATTTATTAACTGATGTTTCCGAAAAAGAGTGGAAAGAATGGTTGAAAGATACTAATTATCAGATGCCTATCAATATCGAAAATCATGATACAATTGGAATGATTGCCTTAGATTCCTATGGAAATCTTTCTGGAGCTTGTACTACGAGCGGAATGGCGTACAAAATGCACGGACGTGTTGGTGATTCACCAATTATCGGCGCAGGTTTATATGTTGATAACGAAATTGGTGCAGCAACCGCTACTGGTCATGGTGAAGAAGTGATTCGTATTGCGGGAAGTCATTTGGTTGTGGAGTTGATGCGTCAAGGTTATTCGCCAGAAAATGCATGTAAGGAGGCTGTTCATCGAATCATTAAATTAACAAAATCGCGTAAAAAAGATTTATCGGCGATTCAAGTTGGTTTTATTGCAATTAACAAACAAGGCGAATATGGTTCATATTGTATTCATCCTGGCTTTAACTTTGCGGTTTATGATGAAACTGGAAATCGTTTAATTGACGGAAAATCTATTACAAAATGAAAAAAATAGAAATTGCTTGCTTTAATTTAGAATCAGCTTTAGTTGCAGCAAAATCAAATGCAGATAGAATCGAGTTATGTGCTGATGTTTCAACAGGCGGAATTACACCTAGTTTTGAAGATATCAAAACATTAAGAAAAGAAACAGATAAAGAAATTATGGTGATGATTCGCCCTCGTGATGGAGACTTTTGTTATTCTGATGAAGAATTTGAACAAATGAAATCTGAAATCATCATGATTAAAAATTTTAGAATTGATGGTTTTGTTTTTGGAATTTTGAATGAAGATAACGAAATCGATTTTGAACGAAATCATGAATTAATTGAACTTGCAAAACCTTTTCCTTGTACTTTTCATCGCGCTTTTGACAGAACTTCTGATGCCGAAAATTCACTTCAAATCGTGATTGATTTAGGATTCAAAACTATTTTAACTTCTGGTTTAGATAGTAATGTTTATGATGGAAAACGTGAATTAAAAAACCTTGTTAAAAAAGCAGAAAATCAAATCACAATTATGCCTGGAGGTGGTTTGCGCTCAACAAATATTGAAGAAATTGATTCATATACAAACGCTACTTACTTTCATTCATCAGCGATGATTGATGATTCTGGAATTGCTAATTTAGAAGAAATCAATCGATTAAAAAGTATGATAAATTCTGAAAAATAAAAATAGTAACTTTGGACTATGCTTTGGGAAAATATAATTGGACAACAGGAGATTAAAAACAAGCTTCAACAATCTATAAAAGATGGTCGTATAAGTCATGCTCAGCTTTTTTCTGGTCCAGAAGGTTCGGGAACTTTGGCTTTGGCAATTGCTTATGCACGTGAAGTTTTGTGTGGTTTGAATAACGAACAATGCAATCTGAAAGTTGATAAATTACAACATCCCGATTTACATTTTTCTTTTCCTTATTCAGCAACAGAAAGTGTAAAAAAGCCACTTGCTAAGTATTTATTAAACGATTGGCGAACTTTTGTAGACGAAAATGTCTATGGAAATTTAACGGATTGGATGTCTCATCTTGGTATTGAGAAAAAACAAGGCGTTATTCCTGTTGATGAAGCGGATGAAATCGTCAAAACATTAGCGCTAAATAGTTACGAAGGAGGCTATAAAATCATGATTATTTGGCAAGCTGAGGAAATGACTACTGCAGCTGCAAATAAATTGTTGAAAATAATTGAAGAACCGCCTCAAAAAACACTTTTTTTATTGGTAACAGAACGTGAAGATTTGATTCTACAAACTATTACTTCTCGTTGTCAATTGGTTAAAATTCCTCGTTTATCGCAATCGGATATAAAGAATTATCTAATTGAGAAGAAAAATATTAATCCAGAAAAAGCGCAACATATCGCTTTTTTATCGCAAGGAAATGTACGAGAAGCGTTGCATCAATTGAATGATGACGAACATTTATTCGATAAGTATTTTGTGACTTGGGTTCGAAAAGCCTTTATGGCAGCCAAAACGCCAACCGTTTTAAAAGATTTGATTGATTGGTCGAATCAAATTGCAAGTTGGTCGAGAAGTGAACAAAAAGATTTTTTGAATTATTGTTCAGAGATTTTTCGTCAAGCTTTGTTAAAAACGTATCAATCTGATGATTTAGTTTTTTTACAAATTAATGCAGAAGGTTTTAAATGGCAAGGTTTTGCGCCTTTTATACATGGAGCTAATATCGAAGATATTTTAAATGAAATTAATGAAGCGTCGTATCATATCGAGCGAAATGGTAATTCTAAAATTATACTTTTAGATTTATCTATCAAGTTAACTCGCTATTTACATCGAAAAACAGCATAAAAAAACCACTTATCTAATAAGTGGTTTCTTTATATGATCTGAATGTTATTTCAAATTATTTTGCTGGAGCTTCAGTAGCTGGAGCTACTTCCTTAGCTGCACCTTCAACTTTAGTTGCTAAAGAATCAGTTTTTTCTACTAAAGAATCAGTTTTAGCTGCTAAAGAATCAGTTTGAGCTGCTAAAGAGTCAGTTTGAGTTGCTAAAGAGTCAGTTGTATTTTCTACTGCTTCTTCTGCTTTTTTCTCACCACAAGATACTGCTCCTAAAGATAAAGCTGCTACTGCAACTACTGCGAAAAATTTTTTCATTGTTTTATTGTTTTAATTATTAATAATTTTCGATTAATTTTCTTTGACAAATGTATTTCGAAACGTAAACAACAGCATGTAAAATCAATGTAATATA
>NZ_DINY01000065.1:50505-124694 GCF_002426075.1 Empedobacter sp. UBA5528
CTAAATCATTTAATCTTTATTCTAAAAAATTAATTATTTATACATTTGTATAAATTTAATAAAAGTATGCTAGTAGTTTCTTACATTCAAGAAAACAAAGATCGTGTAATTGAAGGACTTAAAAAACGTAACTTCAAACAATTAGATCTTGTTGATGAAGTTTTAAATGTGGATGAACTTCGTCGTAAAACACAATTTGAATTAGATAATGTATTAGCTGAATCCAACAAATTAGCAAAAGAAATTGGTAATTTGTTTAAAGATGGAAGATCGGAAGAGGCTAATGAATTAAAAAACAAAACGGTTGATTTAAAAACTCAATCAAAAGAGTTACAAGATTTATTATCGTCTTACGAAACATCCGTTAAAGATATTTTGTATCAAATCCCGAATATTCCGAACGAAATCGTAAAAGCAGGAAAAGATGCTGATGATAATGAAATCGTTTTTGAACACGGAGATGCAACTGCAAAACCAAACAATTTGCCACACTGGGAAGTTGCTAAGAAATTTAACATCATTGATTTTGAATTAGGTGTTAAAATTACCGGAGCTGGTTTCCCTGTTTACAAAGGAAAAGGTGCTCGTTTGCAACGTGCTTTAACACAATTTTTCTTAGATAAAAATTCTGATGCTGGCTATACAGAAATTGTTCCTCCCTTCGTTGTGAATGAGGCTTCTGGTTATGGAACTGGACAGTTACCAGACAAAGAAGGACAAATGTATTATATTGGAGAAGATGATTTGTACTTGATTCCTACTGCGGAAGTTCCTGTGACGAATATTTACCGTGATACAATTGTAAAAGCAGAAGATTTACCAATTACGTTGACTGCATATTCACCATGTTTCCGTCGTGAAGCGGGTTCTTATGGAAAAGATGTTAGAGGATTAAATCGTTTACACCAATTTGAGAAAGTTGAGATTGTACGTATCGAAAAACCAGAAAATTCTTACGCTGCTTTAGACGGAATGATTGAGCACGTAAAAGGAATTTTAGAAGATTTAGAATTACCATACCGTATTTTAAGACTTTGTGGTGGTGATACAGGATTTACATCTGCAATTACATACGATTTTGAAGTTTTCTCTGAAGCGCAAGAAAAATGGTTAGAAGTTTCATCTGTATCTAATTTTGAGACTTTCCAAGCGAATCGTTTGAAATTACGTTACAAAGATGAAAACGGAACTCAATTAGCACATAGTTTAAATGGTTCTGCTTTGGCTTTACCACGTATTTTAGCCTCAATTTTAGAGAATCACCAACAAGCTGATGGAACAGTAAAAATTCCGAAAGCGTTGCAACCTTATACTCGTTTTGAGATTTTAGATTAATCAATAATCTGTCAGATAAATAAAAGCTCGAGAATTTCTCGAGCTTTTTTATGTTATTAAAATTGAAACTAAATCAGGTGTTTCAATTCTTTTTTCAAACTATCTTCCCAAGTCGGAATATCAAATTGATAAACTTCTTTTATTTTCGATTTATCCAATAAACTATACGCAGGACGTTTCGCTTTTGTCGGATAAGCTGAAGTTGGAACAGGATTAATTTCGATTGTTGAATTAGACAATTCTTTAATTTTTTGCGCAAATTCAAACCAAGAACATTTTCCTTCATTCGAATAATTAAAAATTCCATAGGTTAAATCATCTTTCAAAATAATCGTTAAGATTACATCAGCCAAATCAATTGCATTTGTTGGCGAACCAATTTGATCTGCTACAACAGAGATCGAATCTTTGTCATTAAACAACCTAAGCATCGTTTTAACGAAATTATTTCCAAATCGAGAATAAACCCAAGCTGTGCGTAAAATAATCGTTTTAGAATTGTTTTCTAATGCTAAATTTTCGCCATCTAATTTTGTTTGACCATACACCCCTATAGGATTTGTTTGATCTGTTTCTAGACGAGGTTGAGCTTCAGTTCCATCAAATACATAATCTGTCGAAACGTGAATAAAAGGAATTCCTTTTTGATTCGTGATTTTTGCTAAAAATTCTGTTGCTTTTGCGTTTACTAAATAAGCATTCTCTTGATCATCTTCAGCTTTATCAACCGCTGTATAAGCTGCACAATTGACAACAAAATCGAATGATTTATCTTCGAAATAATGATTAATTAATTCTTCATTCGTAATATCTAATTCATTTCGAGTGACAAAAAAACATTCAATTTCCTTGTAGTTTTTTGATTGCTCTAAAATCGATTGACCTAACTGACCATTCGCTCCGGTAACTAAAATTCTTTTCATATATAAAAAAAGCCACTAAAATAGTGGCTTGAAGGTATTATTAATATCTTAAAATTATAATCCTAATTCTTTTTTAACGTCATTTAATAAGTCGTATCCTCCAGCTTTGTAAACTAAAACACCTGCAGGTAAAACATATTTAACTCCTTTTTTTGCAGCAGCAGCATTAATTGCATCCATTACTCTTTTCTCGATTGGATCCATTAAAGCTTTCTCTTTTGCTTGCATTTCATCTTGAGCAGCTTTTGCATACGTTTCGTATTTCTTTTGCATTTCTTGCTCTTTCTCTTGGTATTTGTTCGCTGCAATTAATTTTTGAGCCTCTTCTTGAGATTTACCAGCTAAATCTTTTTGAGCAGTTTCCATAAAAGTTTTATAGTCTGCTTGTAATTTTGCGATAGCATCTTCGTGTTTTTTACCTAATGCTTGTAAATCAGCCTCTGCTTTTTTGTAAGCTGGCATTGATTCAATTACTGCTTGCGTATCAATATGTGCAATTTCTTGAGCGAAAGATAAAACGCTTCCGAAAACCATCATTGTAAATACTGCTATCAATCTAATTTGTTTCATTTCTAGTCTAATTTGTTTTTTAAAATTTATTTTCTTGTTTTATTGCTACTATTACTAGTTTTATTATTTCCAGAAGTTGATGTTTTTGAATTATTTGGTTTCAACTCTGGTCTTAAAGTCATTAATACTTCTCTACTTATGTCAAACTTTGGATCTGTATAAATCATGATTAAATCACTTCCTTTATCAAATACAAAACCATATCCTCTTTTATCTGCAACTTCTTTTGTCGCATTATAAATTTGATCTTGTAAAGGCTTTACCATTGATCTTCTCAGATTAACTAAATCACCATTTGGTCCATAACGTTTATCTTGCAAAATTCTTACAGCCGCTACTTCATCAGCTAGCTTTTTCTCTTGCTCTTTCACCTGTTCTGCCGTTAATAAAATCTTTTCGGCTTCGAATTCGGCTTGTAATTTAGCTAAATTTTCTTGTTTTTGCTCAATTTCTTTTTGCCAAGACTCTGTTTGAGATTTTAATTTGTTTTGAGACGATGTATATTCTGGTAAATTTTCTAAAATATACTGACTGTCTACATAACAAAATCTTTGCGCAAAAGAGAAACTTGCTAATCCAAAGAACAACGCTATAAAACTAATCCATTTTTTCATATTTGTGGTGTGTTAATTCTAAAATTATGCCAAAATGTTCTAAGCAAATTTATTCAATTTATTAGAATTGTTGTCCAATAATAAAGTGAGTTTGCCATCCTGAGCGTTCTGTTTGTCCAAATCCTTTATCAAATCCATATCCGAAATCGAATCCTAATAAACCAAATGCTGGCATGTAAATACGAACACCTGCCCCTGCAGAACGTTTTAATTCAAACGGTTTAAATTCACTTGTATTGTTCCAAACGTTACCTCCTTCCGCAAAAGTTAATGCATAAATTTTAGCTGTTTGGCTCATTGTGATTGGATAACGCAATTCTAATGAATATTTATTATAAATCGTACCACCTCCTTCTGGCGTAATATCTCCTGTTTGTCCACCAGAATTTGTTGCATCTTCGTAACCTCTTAATGAAATAATCTCACGTCCATCGAAACGATTTTGTGTAAGACCTGTTCCTCCTAAGTAAAAACGTTCGAAAGGAATTGTTCCAATTTTACGGTTATATGTTCCTAAAACTCCAAACTCTCCACCGGCTTTTAAAACTAATTTACCAGTTAATTCTTTGTAGAAATATGCTTTAGCTTTGAATTTATAATATTCTAACCATTTGAATTTTTCTACATCAGACATGTTTGTATAGTCTTTGTTATTAAAAGCTGAATAAGGAAATGTTGTCGTAAACGATAAACTAATTTCTGATCCTGATTGTGGGAAAATAGGGTCTGGTCCAGCAGAATTACGTGTTAAACCTAATGTGTAGTTTAAGTTGTTTGACGAACCATTTTCATATTGCATATTACCAACAGACATCGCATAATTATCGAAGTTATATAACTGATAAGAAATTGAGTTTGATAAACGGAAATAATCATCTGGCCAAGTTAATAACTTAGTTAACCCAACTGAAGCTCCTAAGATATCCAATTTCGCTTTTTCTCCATAATTATCACGGTAATCATATTGCGAATAATAAAAAGACGTTGATAAAGCTGTAGGGCGTTTTCCTCCAATCCAAGGTTCAACAAATGATAAACTATAATTTTTATATCCGTTACCAGCTTGTGCTCTTAATGATAATTGTTGTCCATCTCCCATTGGAATTGGTTTCCAAGCTTTTTTATTGAAAAAATTCTTTAATGAGAAATTCCCGAAAGTTAATCCTAATGTACCAATGAAAGTCCCTGCACCATATCCTCCTTGTAATTCTACTTGAGAAGATGATTTTGGCGCAACTTTCCACTCCACATCAACTGTATTATTATCTTGATTTGGTTGAATATCTGGAACTATTTGCGTTGGTTCTAAGTATCCCAAAGAAGCTAACTCCATCATCGTACGCTTAATGTCCGATTTAGAGAATAAATCTCCTGGTTTAGTTCTTAACTCACGGTATAAAATATGATCGTGTGCTTCTGTATTACCGTTAATCGTTACTTTATTAAGTGTAGCTTGTGTACCTTCGAAAACTTTAATTTCAAGATCGATTGTATCATTTTTTACACTTTTTTCTACAGGAATAGCACGAGCAAACAAATACCCTCTATCCATATATAACGTAGAAATATCATCGTCTTTTTCTGATCCAGAAATCTTTTTGTTGATACCTACTGCGTCATAACGATCTCCTGTTTTGTAACCAAAAATTCGCTGTAACTGTTCAGAAGTATAAATTGAGTTTCCAGAAAACGTTACATCTCCTAAGAAATATGGTTTTCCTTCGTTAACTTTAATCTTAACCAATAAGTTTTTATCATCAACTTTTTCGATATTGTATGACTCAACTTTAGCATCTCTAAAACCAACAGATTTGTATTCTTCAACCAATGTTTTTAAATCTTCCTGGAATTTTTCAGGAATCATTTTAGATGACTTGAAGATATTGATAGATTTCTGTTTGGTATTTTTCATCCCTTTTTTACGTAAACGAGCAGCAGTTAAGTTTTCATTTCCTTCGAAAATGATTTTCTTAATCTTTACACGCTCTCCACGATTCACATTTAATGTAATGTTTTCTTCGTCTTCTTTACCAACAATTGGCTGACGTTCTACATTAATTGTTGTGTTAGGATAACCTTTTCCAGTATAATAATCTTTGATTTTATTATTTGTCGTATTGATTAAACTTTGTGTAATCTTAACACCTGGATTTAATTTATTTTGTTTGATTAAATCTTCGCGTTGCGATTTTTTCACACCATTAATCTTAATTTCTCCTAAACTAGGAACTGAAACCAAGGCAAGTTCTAATGTAACTTCGTTACCTTCTATTTTATCTACATACAAGTCGATGTCAGAGAAAATATTAGATCTCCATAATTTTTTTACAGCATTATTTACCTTCGTACCTGGTAATTCTATCTCTTCACCGATAGCAAAACCTGCATAACGGATAATTTGATTCTTAGAATATTTAGAGTCACCTGTTACAACGATATCTTTCAATTTGAAAGTTCGTGCATTGTTATAATCTAAGACAAAATTATCTTGTTGTGTTGAATCAATGGTTTTCGTAGAATCTACGACTTGCGCTTGTGCCATGTAAGCTCCAAGCATACACATTGTCCAAAAAATTTTCTTCATAATCCTCTATTTCAGTTCGATTAGTTCGTTAGTTGCTCGCTTATCTTACCAAATCTACGTTCTCGATTTTGGTAATTTAAAATTGCTTTATAAAATTCTTCCTCGTTAAAATCAGGCCACAAAACCTCTGTAAAATATAATTCTGCGTAAGCAATTTGCCACAACAAGAAATTACTAATTCTGGTTTCGCCACTTGTTCTAATCATAAGATCTACCATAGGTAAATCGTGTGTATATAAGTTTTGATGAACTAATTCTTCATTAAAATCATTGTCGGATATTTCTCCGTCTTTATATTTTTGCGCAATAGATTTCATCGCGTGTAATAGTTCTTCTTTCGAACCATAACTTAATGCTAATGTCAAAACACAAGCTGTGTTGTCTTTCGTTTTTTCTATTGCTTGAGTCAAATCTTTGAATGCTTTTTTTGGTAATTTTGATAAATCTCCAATCACATTCAAGCGAACTCCATTTTTGTGTAATTCATTTATTTCGTCCTTAATTGCAGAACTTAATAAAGTCATTAAAACATTGACTTCTAATTTTGGACGGTTCCAATTTTCAGTAGAAAATGCGTAAAGTGTAAGATGTTTTATACCTAATTTTCGACAAGTTTCGATTGAAGATCGTACAGCTCCCAAAGCACTTTTGTGACCAAAAGTTCTTTCTTTACCGTTCTTCTTAGCCCATCTTCCATTACCATCCATAATGATTGCAACGTGATTAGGTATATTATTTTTATCTATTTGTTCTACTAAACTAATTTCCATTCTTTTTAATCACAATAACAAGCAGGTCGACCAAAACTGTACGTTAAGGAAATTCCTGTTAAAACATACCAATCTTTGTTTGATGTGTTTCCATATATACGTTTATCATATTCAGATTGAGACAAAGTACCTGTTTCTACAGCATCTACAAAATTTTGAGTAAATTTTCCAGTGTTATAATCTAAATAATCAACATTTGTATATCGAACACCTGTCTCAAAAGATAAAATCCAATTGTAATTGAATCTTACTTTATATCCAACTCCAAAAGGAATTGTTAAATCGGTATTATATTTTGTTTTTTCGATAATTACGTTGTTTGTTCCATCGTAATCATATTCTTTTCCTTTTGCAGAAAAAGCTCCAACTCCTACAAAAATATAAGGTGATTGCGCTTTTTCTTGATCATCATTGATGTTAAAGAAATTATACTCAAACATCAAAGATCCTTCTACAATATTATTTCGAAAATTTTTATTTCTTTCTAATTTATAATATTCTTTCGAACGATGGTCACTTGCTCCAACTTTTGAATAAGATATATTTGCTCTAAAACCCATTTGTGGATTTATATTAAAACGATATAATCCTCCAATAGAAATAGGTAAATATATTTTACCTCCTGCTTCAGTTTTAGTAGGAAATGGATTGATATAGCTAGCTTTACCAACATCTCCAATCACATTTGCTCCACCAGCAAAAATTCCGAGTTCATGTCTTTGCGCAAAAGTTAATTGCGAAAAACATAATATAAAAACAAACAAAAATAATCTCCTCATAAGTTGTGTTATTTTTTCGGCTTTTGCTTTTTATCTTCTTTTAAATTCGAACAAATATAAACAAAAGTCAATTCAACGTAACTGATTTAACAAAAATTAAGAAGTTTTATTGTAAATTTTAATTCCTTTTATCTGAACCCCAAAGCATTTTTTCTCTCAAAGTTGTGAAATAAGTCGCGTCAATAGCTTCAACGATTAAGATTTTGAAGTCAGCTTTTTGTATTGTCAATTCGACGTCAGTTGTTAAAGGAAAGTTACGAGAATCTAACGAAAGGAAATATTCATTAGCTCTACTGCGTATTTTTAAGTCAATTTTTTCGTTTTCTGACACAACTAATGGACGCACATTTAGATTATGTGGCGCAACAGGTGTAATGACAAAATTTTGATTAGACGGATGAACAATTGGTCCACCACAACTTAACGAATATCCTGTAGAACCTGTTGGCGTAGAAATAATCAAACCATCAGACCAAAAAGAATTTAAAAATTCATTGTTCAAATAAGCATCAACCGTAATCATACTAGTTGTTTCACGGCGAACTACAGTCACTTCGTTAATCGCAAAATTATTTTCAATTTCTACACCATCACTTCTTTTAACGGTTAATAAAGTTCGTGGAATAATGTTATAATCATCATTGAAAAAACTATCCATTTGCTCCAATAACACACTTTTATTAATTGTTGCTAAAAAGCCTAAACGTCCCGTATTTACGCCAATAATTGGAATATTAGAATCCCTAACAATTGTAGTTGCTGATAAAATTGTTCCGTCTCCACCAAAACTGAATAAGAATTTAACCGATTTGTCTAAATCATCATGAGAAGTATAGGTTTCTACATTATCAGTATCAAAATCAGTTGTTTCTTTTAAGATTTGAAGAAAATTTTGCTCAACACAAAAAGCAATTTCATTCTGAATTAAATAATTAATAAATGGTGGAATAATATCCGTTAAAGACGTACTTGTTTTTTGTCCAAAAAGTGCAACTTTTATCATTAGGTATTCATGTATTTTAACAATTGTGCATAACGACTTTGCAAAAGTTCTTGTTTTTCGTCGTTATAAAATTTTTGAATCACTTGATATCCATATCGCTCAAATGTTTCACCAATTGTTAACAAGTTTGATGAACTAAATTTCAGCAAAACATAAACGCTATCTTCTTTATTTCCAACAATCATCATTCCCAATATTTTTCCGTTATTCACTTCTATAATATTAGAAATCGCCGTCATCGATAAATCTTTTTCCGCAATCGAAACCAACATCGAAACGCCTTGCGCAGCGACAAAAGGAAAATTTGCAAATGTGTTGATAATATCCGTTTCCGTAATAAAACCAACATAGCGCGATTGTTCGTTAATAATTGGTAAGATATTCGCCTGATTCGTGTGCATCATCTGAATTGCATCTAAAAGCGTACTCGATTCAGAAAGATAAAAACTCTCCAAATACGAGGTATAATCTACTTTTTCATCATCAATTGATAATTCAATCAAATCTTCTTCCGAGATATTTCCAACAAAATCCAACCCTTTAAACAAAGGTAAATGCGTCAATTTATTCTCTTGCACAACTTCCAAAAGCTGACTTGGAGAAGAATTAACTTTCCCTGGTTTTATCTCATTCGATAGATATTCGGTGATATACATGGCACAAATTTATATATTTTAATACATTAATTCTCTATTTTTAATGCTAATTCGGTTAAAATCATTGATTATTAATTGAAATTTAACCAATTTATTCTAAATTATTTAGTCAAAATATATTCCAAAATCTACTAATAATCAAAAAATAATGTGATTTACAATTTTTTAAAGCAAAACTCTTCCTCAAATTCAAAAAAGAATGGCTTAAATTTTGTACATTTGCAGTACCAATTTTAGCATTGAATGAAGAACCCATTATTTTATGCCAAAATCTTACTTTTTGGCGAATATGGAATTATTGAGAACTCGAAAGGATTAACAATTCCTTATAATTTTTACCAAGGTGCATTAAAATTTGAGCCTTCTGAAATTGCAGAATCATCAAATGCTCACTTGAAAAATTATGCAAAATTTTTGGAAGAAAATTTTGCTGATAATTTTGATACAAAATCTTTTTCGGAAGATGTTGCAAACGGAATGTACTTCGATTCTAACATTCCTCAAGGATATGGTGTAGGTAGTTCTGGCGCTTTAGTTGCCGCTATTTATGACAAATATGCGTTGAATAAAATTGATATCAATCAAAATCTAAACAAAGAAAAAATCAGCAAATTAAAAGCACTTTTCGGAAATTTAGAATCTCATTTTCATGGAAAAAGTTCTGGAATTGATCCTTTAATTTGTTACATGAATATTCCTTTGTTAATTCAATCAAAAGATGATATCTCGACAATTGGTTTACCTTCTGCAAATGCTGACGGAAAAGGAGCTGTTTTCTTAATCAATTCGGGAACGCCGGGTGAAACTGCCCCAATGATTCATATTTTCTTCGAAAAAATGAAAAAAGAAGGTTTCCGTAAAACATTGAAAGAAGAATTTATTAAATACAACAACGCATGTATCGAAAACTTTGTGAAAGGTGAATACAATCCGCTTTTTGCAAATCTTCAAAAATTGTCAGCTTGGGGTTATGAGCATTTCAGACCTATGATTCCTCAAAAATTGGTGAATGCATGGAAAACTGGAATTGATACAGATACGTATTACCTAAAACTTTGTGGTTCTGGCGGAGGCGGTTATGTTCTTGGTTTTACACAAGATTATGACAAGGCGAAAAGCTACCTAAAAGACTTTCAGACCGAAGTTATTTACAAATTCTAAAAAAATAATTTATAAAAATATAATCAATGAACGTTCAGAAAATAATCTTAAAGGTTTTTGCATTATTTTCTGTTGTTCGTGGCTATAATTTAATTGTGCTTATTTTGGCACAATATCTTGCTGCGCTTTTTATTTTTGCGCCAGAAGTTGGTCATCGTCAATTGTTGACAAATCCAAAGTTGGACGGGCTTATTCTTTGTTCGATACTTTGTGTGGCCGCGGGATATATCATCAATAATTTTTACGATTTAGAAAAAGACGAACTCAAACGTCCTTTACAAGTTTATCTTCAGAAACAAGTTTCGCAAGGTTTCAAGCTAACCGTTTACATTGTTCTAAATGCTTTAGCATTGATTATTGCAGCTTTAATTTCGTGGAAAGTTTTCATTTTCTTTTTGGTTTATCAATTTTTGGTTTGGTTTTATAGTCACAAAATCAATCGATTTGCATTGATCAAAAACTTTTACTTGGTTGTCATTCGTGTGATGCCATTTTTCGCCTTATTGGTTTATTTTGATCATTTCACATTCAATTTGGCCTTGCATGCTACTTTCTTGACCATTTTATTATTGATTACTGATATTGTAAAAGATTTGAGTTCTCAAAAAGCAGATTTGATTTATAATTATGATTCAATTCCAATTAAATATGGAATCGATTTTACAAAAGTTTTGATTTCATGTTTAATTATTATAGAATTAATCATTGGAATTATTATCATTATGAAAAATGATGTTGGCGCAATGAAATACTTTTTTATTGCTGCAAATATCGCTTTCACAGTGATTTTATTTATCATTTGGAGAATAAAATCGACACAAGCATATAAGATTTTACATTATTTTTTTAAGGGAATGATTGTTGCGGGTGTATTTAGTATCGTATTAATCGAAATAAATCCCTTAACTTTGCAAACTATTGCGCAAAATTTTAATCAGCGCATAAATTAATCAAATTCAGATGAATAACAGACGAAATCAATCCAACGACAGAAATTCCCAAGGCGGGAACAATCGTGGAAAAGGTGGAGCAAGAGGAAATTCTTCTTCTAAACCATCTTCAGGGAAAGGAAAACCAACTTTTGGTGGAAAACCATCAGAAGAAGGAAAGAAAAGTTTTGGACCAAAGAAACCGTTTAACAAACCAGGTGAAAAACCATTTGTTAAAAGACTGAAAAAAGCACCAGTTGATGACGGGACTATTCGTTTAAATAAATATGTAGCGAATGCAGGGATTGCATCCAGAAGAGAGGCCGACGAGTTGATCAAAACTGGAATCGTTACAGTGAATGGTCAAGTGATTACTGAAATGGGTTATAAAGTACAACCCGATGATGAAGTGCGTTTCGATGGTCGTAAAATCTCTTCAGAGAAAAATGTATATTTTGTGTTGAATAAGCCAAAAGGTTTTATTTCAACATCAAATGATGAAAAAGGGCGTAAAACTGTGATGGACTTAATGTCTACAGCAACTACAGCGAGAATTTTCCCAGTAGGACGCTTGGACAGACAGACAACAGGCGTTTTATTGTTTACAAATGATGGTTATTTAACTAAGAAATTGACGCATCCAAGTCATGATATCAAAAAAATATATCACGTTACATTGGACAAAAAGTTAACAGCAAATGATTTAGCTGACATCAAAAAAGGTGTTCGTTTAATTCCTGAAGGAATTGCAGTTGTTGACGAAATTTCTTTTATCGAAGGTAGACCGAAAAATGAAGTTGGTGTAGAATTACATATTGGTTGGAACCGCGTTGTACGTCGTATTTTCGAAACAAAAGGATACGAAGTAGAAGCGTTAGACCGCGTTTCTTTTGCAGGACTTACAAAGAAAACTTTACAAAGAGGTGATTTTAGAAGATTAACAGAATTAGAAGTTAACTTCTTGAAAATGTTATAATACCTCAGCTATAAAATTTAAAAACCACTTCGAAAGAAGTGGTTTTTTTATGTTTTAATCTTTCGAAACCTTGTTATTATAAGCTTCCATCATCTTTTTATTTGCTTCTTTCACAAAATCATCTTTCTCAATTTGTGTCATTTTCTGACCTTTTGTTGGAATTTTAATCACTTCGTTTTTAGATGCTTCTTTTATATTAATTGCTCTGAAAATCGTTTCATAACTCTCGTCTTTCATTGTTGTTACAGCTTTCAATTCTAAAATTAAACCTGGTAACCCATTGAAAAATATTGGTCCTCCTTTTGGTTGTAAAGTTGGCGCAAACCAAGCTTCTATCTTAGAATCTTTGTATTCGGTTATTGCTTTTTTTACTTTAATTCCCAACATTTCTTTTGATTCTCTACTAATTGTCCAAGTGTATTTAGGCAAATTATCTATTATTAAAATATTCTTGTTCACATAATTTCCTTCAATTTTATATTGTGAAGTTTTATAATCGATGTAAATATTATCATCAATTGTACTCATCGACATAGATGATTGATTTTGACTATTATCAATTCTTACAATTTCAGAAAAAAACGACTGATTTTCATTAAAAAGTAATTGATAGTATTTTGGTGTAGAATTGTTTTTATCTAATTCTGCCTTAAAAACAGGATCTTTTTCGTCAAAAAACATTTTATCATAGGTTTCATATTCTACTTTCCACAAATTTTGAGCAAATAGAAATGGAGAAAAAATCGTTAGAAAGAAGAGTAAAGCTTTTAATTTCATAGTTGATTAATTATGAACTAAATATAATAATTATTTACAATAAAAAAGCGATTCAAAATTGAATCGCTTTTGTAATATTGAGAATTATTTCTTTTCAGAATTTTTCCCTTTGTTTTTCACATATTTCTCTAACCATTGATCTTGTTCCCACAACATGTGAAGAATATTTTCTCTGGCTGCATATCCGTGAGATTCTTTTGGTAATAAAACCAAACGAGTTGTCGCTCCCAAACCTTTCAATGCATTGAAATAGCGCTCAGATTGCATCGGGAAAGTACCTGTATTATTATCTGCTTCACCATGAATTAATAACAATGGTGTTTTCATTTTATCTGCATTTTGGAAAGGCGCCATTGTGTTGTAAACATCTGGAGCTTCCCAATAATTACGTTGTTCAGATTGAAATCCAAAAGGCGTCAATGTACGGTTATAAGCACCTGAACGTGCGATACCTGCCGCAAATAAATTAGAATGTGTTAATAAATTTGCTGTCATAAATGCGCCATAAGAATGTCCACCAACCGCAACTCTTTCACGATCGATAAAACCTAATTTATCCACCGCATCAATCGCAGCTTTTGCATTGGCAACCAATTGAGGAACGAACGTATCATTTGGCTCCTCTTTTCCTTCTCCAATAATTGGGAAAGCCGCATCATCTAATACCGCATATCCTCTCAATGCCCAATAAATAGGACCTCCATAAGAAGGAGAAGTAAATTTATTTTCAGAAGTTGTAACCTGACCAGCCGTAGATGCATCTTTGAACTCACGAGGGTAAGCCCACATTAACATTGGCAACTTTTCCTTTTTCGTTTTATCGTAATTTGGCGGCAAATATAAAGTTCCTGATAATTCTACACCATCAGCACGTTTGTACGTAATTAATTCTTTCGAAATTTTGTTCATTGCCTCAAAAGGATTTTTTGTAAACGTTACTTGTTTTGGCTTTCCTCCTTTCTGAAAAATATTACGAACATATAAATTTGGATAATCTGTTTTCGATTGAATCTGTTCTAAAATGATCCCTTTCTTCGGATCGATAACTCGAGCAATCGCTTCTAGTTTATCTGATTTCTGTGCTCTCCATAAACGAGAAGTTTTTTGCGTTTTGATATCAAAATCATCTACAAAAGGTAAGATTCCTTCCGCAGAAACTCCTTCTCCAACTAACATCAATTTTCCTTTGTTAATTGCTAAAACATTGTAACCATAATCATTCATTTCAGTTACAAAACTTCCAGGATTATTGTAAGCATCTTGCGAGTTTCTACTAAAAAAGCGTATCGGTTCTTGATTTGGATTTGACGGATTGAACAAATAACTACTTTCGTTACGTGTATTATACCAAGCATCTCTCACAATCGCAACCTCATCATTCCCCCAAGTCACTCCTCTATAGCGATCTTTTACTTTTACCAACAACTCTTTATTCGCTGTAAATGGCGCCGTTACTTGATAAAGCGCATCGCGATATTCCACAGGCTTGTTTGCATCACCACCATCTAAAGCCTCAACCCAATATAAAGTATTTGGTTTATCTGCTCTCCAATTCAAACCTCTTTTTCCCATAATCGTAGAAGAAAATCCTTTCGGAACAACTTCTTGTAACTCTTTATGATCAACTTCTTTTATTAATTTTCCGTTGATATCATACACAATATTGGTTGAAGGAAAACTATTGTACGTTACTAAATATGAAAAAGGTTTTTTGATTTCGTTCACCAAAACATATTGTCCATCTGGAGAAGTCGAAATATCTGTGTACATCGCAGCGTCTTTCCATTTCGATTTTGCACCTGTTTCGATATTTACTTTTACTAATTCAGAAATTGCTAATTGTTCGAAGTTAAACTCATCATTTTTATTTTGTAATAAATCTTGATAGGTTCTGTTTTGCGCTTCTTTTCCGTCAGCAACAGAAACTGTAGGTCCAGTTGCAATCGCATCTTTCGTGTCAATCAAAGCTTTTTTAGAAGCTGGAATTACATTCACAATTAATTCTGTATCTGAAATCCAATTGAAAGGACGACCTAAGTTTGCGTTTAATTTATCTTCATAAACTTTTGTTGCAGCTTGTGTTTTTACATCAACAATCCATAGTTCTACACCTTTATTTGTTGTATTTGTAACGGCAAATTTCGATTGAGAAGTGTTCCAAGATTGATTAGAAAAACGACCTTTTGCAGGTAAACCAGCAATCGTTTTTTCTTTTGAAGTTTTTAAATCAAAATAAGTAATTTTCTCGCTGAATGTTTCACGTGAATTAATATTTGTAACTGGATTAATTCGTAATCCTGCTAAACGTAATTCTTTTTCTGACAATTCATTAATCGTTTTATAACGACTTCTATAAGACAAAAATGCATTTTCTGCCTTGCGATCTGTACTAATTGAGGGTGGCATATCCGCGTCTGCCAATTGTAAAATTTCTTGCGGAGGCAATTGATAAGTAACATTTTCTTGCGCTTTTACCGACGCACCAAAAGTCATCGCTATAAAAAGCAACGAGTAAACAATTTTCTTCATGTGTTTTTAAGATTTTACTTTATAAAGATATTGAATCTTTGGTAAAATGACATGATAGAAGTTAGTTTTGACTAAAATGTATAAAAAAAGACGAAAAATATTCGTCTTTTGATTTTATCTTCTTTTACCAAATTTACCTCCTTTCGTATTTGTAGGTGGTTTACTTTTTCCTACTCTGGCTTGAGTTGTTGATTTTTTTACTGGCTTTTTAATTGATTTTCCTTTCGAATCTTTAAAATCTGGAGAAATTTCTTTTGTTTTTTTCGCTGATGATTTTTTTGATTTTGAAGCTGGTTTCTTTTCTTCGTGTTTTTCCGAATCTTTCGTCAAGCGATTGATTTCTGCTAATTCTTCTGCCGTTAAATCTCGATGTTGACCAATTCCTACATTCAACGTTAAATTCATAATTCGAACACGTTCTAATTTTTTTACACCATATCCAAAATATTCGCACATACGGCGAATCTGTCTATTCAAACCTTGGATTAATGTAATTTTGAAAACATTTGTACTTATTTTTTCGATCTTACATTTCTTCGTAACCTGATTAAGAATCGGAACACCTTTCGACATTCGTTCGCAAAATTCATCCGTAATTGGTTTATCAACGGTTACAATGTATTCTTTTTCGTGATTATTTCCAGCACGTAAAATCTTATTCACAATATCACCATCGCTTGTCAATAAAATCAATCCTTGCGAATCTTTATCTAAACGACCAATCGGAAAAATTCGTTCTCCAAACGAAAGAAAATCGATAATATTATCTGGATCTGTAGGATCTGTTGTACACGTAACGCCCACAGGTTTATTCAGCATAATATAAACCGCATGCTCCTTTTCGCGCGGTTCTATTTCGACACCTTTTACAGTCACCACATCATTTGGTCCTACAAATTGCCCAATTTTAGCAACTCGTCCATTAATTTGTACCAAACGATTTTCGATGTATTGATCTGCTTCACGACGCGAACAAAAACCACTATCGCTAATATATTTGTTTAAACGCAAAAAATTAGTTTCTTCCATACTTGCAAAGATAGTTTTTTATCGATTTGAAATATATTTTGACAAAATTCTTTATCATTCTGCAAAACGATGAAACTTATTTATCTTTACAAAACCAAAGATTTTGAGAAATGAAAAAAATATTTTTTTTGAAAACTTGCGATACGTGCAAACGTATTATGAAAGAGTTTGATTTTACAGGTTTTGATTTGCATGAAATAAAATCGACTGCGATAACAGCAGAAGAATTAGAAGAAATGAAGAATTTAGCTGGCAACTACGAAGCTCTATTTTCACGTCGTGCACAGAATTACAAAAAATTAGGATTGAAAGATCAACAGCTTTCTGAAGATGATATCAAAAATTATATTTTATCAGATTATACTTTCCTAAAACGTCCTGTCGTGGTAGATGGAGACAAAATTTTTATTGGGAATGAAAAGAAAAACTTAGAAGCACTTGGGCAATATTTGAAATAGAAATCACACATGAAAAAAACAATTTTATTGACTACACTTTTAATGAGCGCTAGTTTAATTGCTCAGAAAAAGAATGTCACAATGGAAGATGCTGTACTTGGATTATCGACGAATTTACGTATCGAAAATCTAAATCAAGTTCAATGGATTCCGAATCAAAATGCGTACACGCAAAATGTAAAAACATCATACGGAGAAGCTTTAATCAAGAAAGAAGTTCCATCTCTTAAAACTGATACAATTTTTAGAAGTTCTCAATTTGAGAATAAAAGAATTCCTTCTTTGAATTGGATCAATGATAAGCAAGCTTATTTTTCTACAAAAACAGGTTACAAAACAATTACAACTGCTGGTCAACAAAACGATTGGTTGAAATTACCTGAAAATGCAGAAAATATAGAATTTGACGCGACGAATAATCAAGTTGGATATGTAATTGACAACAATTTATTTTTTGTTGATAAATCTGGAAAAACACATCAAATTACCAAAGACGGAAAATATGAAATCGTGAATGGAAAATCGGTTCATCAAAATGAGTTTGGGATTCACAAAGGAATTTTCATCTCTCCAAAAGGGAATTTAGTTGCATTTTATAGAATGGATCAAACAGCGGTTACAGATTATCCAATTATCGATTGGTCTGTACAACCTGCTGTAAACAAAAATATCAAATATCCGTTTGCTGGAACAAAAAATCATACGGTTACGTTAGGTGTTTATAATCCAACCACTCAAAAAACGACTTTCTTAGAAACTCACCCAGAAGTAGATCATTATTTAACTTCGGTTACGTGGTCGCCAGACGAAAAACATATTTATATTGCTTTACTTTCTCGTAATCAAAAGCACATGGAATTGAATCAATATGATGCAGTTTCAGGGAAATTGATTAAAACATTATTCAAAGAAGATGATACAAAATATGTAGAACCTCAAAATGAATTACATTTTATTCCAGGAAAAAATAACGAGTTTGTTTGGTGGTCGCAACGCGATGGTTTTATGCATTTGTACCGATTCAATACGGAAGGAAAATTATTGAACCAAATCACAAAAGGAGATTGGATTGTAACGGATCTTGTTGGAGAAAATGCGAAGAAAAAAGAATTCTTAATCATGACAACAAAATATTCTCCGAAAGATCGTCATTTATATGCGGTGAATTGGGAGAATGGAAAATTGCGTAAAATAACAACTGATGCTGGAACGCACAATGTTTCGGTTTCAACGAACGGAGAATATGCAATTGATAATTGGAGTAATGATAACACGCCTCGTAAAATTGATGTATTGGATGCAAACGGAAAATTCAAACAAAATATCTTAACTGCTCAAAATCCTTTGGCAAATTACAATACAGCGAAAGTTGAAAATGTAACGTTAAAAGCAGATGATGGAACAGATTTGTATGGAAAATTAATCTATCCAACAAACTTTGATTCTTCGAAAAAATATCCCGTTATCGTTTATTTATACAATGGTCCTCACGCGCAATTAATCACAAATCGTTTTCCTGCAACAGGAAATCTTTGGTACGATCATTTAGCGGAAAAAGGTTATGTTGTATTTACAATGGACGGACGCGGATCGGCGAATAGAGGTCTTAAATTTGAACAAGCGATTCACGGAAATGTAGCAACTACAGAAATGAATGACCAAATGAAAGGTGTTGATTTCTTGAAAACTTTGCCTTTCGTAGATGCGGAACGCATGGGAATTCATGGTTGGTCTTATGGTGGATTTATGACTACTTCTTTTATGTTACGTAAGCCTGATGTTTTCAAAGTTGGTGTTGCTGGTGGACCAGTTTTAGATTGGACACAATACGAAATTATGTACACAGAACGTTACATGGAATCGCCACAAGATAATCCTGAAGGTTTCAAAAACACGAATTTAATTAACCGTGTAAAAGACTTAAAAGGTAAATTATTGATGATTCACGGAGCGCAAGATAATGTGGTTGTTTGGCAACATTCGATTGATTTTATTCGCGAAGCAGTGAAAAATGGTATGCAAATGGATTATTTTGTTTATCCTGGACATGAGCATAATGTTCGTGGAAAAGATCGCGTTCATTTGATGCAAAAAATTACAGATTACTTCGATTTATATCTTAAACCAGAAGGTACATCTCAAAAATAATAGTCAACAAAAAACCACTTCTTATGAAGTGGTTTTTTATATTTTATGATGTGATGCTAAAACGGGTTCAGTATGAAAATTTAGAACAAATTTACTTCTTTGTAAACTCAAACTTTTGTCCAGCTTCTTCTACAGAAAATGTCTTTTTATCTTTTGCAAAAGTCAACTCCAAACCGCCTTGTTCATTCACAAATTTACTATCACCTTGATAATCTAATGGAATAGTTTGTCCACCAAAAACTAATTTCAATTTATCGTTTTCAGCTTTCAACACAAATTCTGAATTAATTTGTTTATTCGTAAATGTACCTTCGTATTCTTTTGGATTAACCTTTTCAACAGGTTTTGCATCCGCCATATTGAATGTATTATTCTTCAAATCAATATCTGGTAAAGCTCCATTTGGATCCAATTTAATCATCGAAACTTCTTTTGTTGAAGGCACTTTGAATGTCCATTCTGTATTACGTTTCCAAACTTCAATCGGTAATTTAACTTCTTGAGAAGTCCCATCTTTAAAGTTCACTTGAACAGTAGTTGGCATTGGTAATTGTCCAAAATTTTCAACTTTCAAAATCAAGCCTTTTTTGTAATCTCCATCTACATATTTTGCACTGTTAATTCCTTGATCAATTGTCCATTTATTCAAAAACCAACCTCTCCAAAACCAAGATAATTCTTCTCCTGAAACATTTTCCATCGTGCGGAAAAAATCTTCTGGCGTTGGATGTTTATATGCCCAATATTTGATGTATTGGCGCAATGCTTTATCGAATTTTTCTTCACCCAAAATTGTTTCACGCAAAACTTTCATTCCTGCACCTGGCTTATAATACAACAATGCACCGATATTTCTTTCGCGCATATTATCTGGTTGAGTCGTTACAGGCTCAAGATTATCGCTGAATAAATAACCCGCCATTCGTTGTGCAGATTGCTTTTTGTAATATTCGCCATTGTTGAAATTCTTCGTCGAAATATCATTGATAAACGTATTAAAACCTTCGTCCATCCAACCATGAACACGCTCATTAGAACCAACAATCATCGGGAACCAAATATGTCCAAATTCGTGATCTGTAACACCCCAAAGTCCTTCACCTTTCGAAGTCATATGACAAAAAACAATCCCAGGATATTCCATTCCACCCTCATTTCCTGCCACATTTGTCGCCGCTGGATAAGGATACTCTAACCATTGTTTCGAGTAATGCTCAATAGAAGCTTTTGTATATTCTGTCGATCTTCCCCAAGCATCATTACCGTCACTTTCTACTGGATAAGCCGAAATTGCCAACGATTTTTGACCACTTGGAAGATTAATTTTTGCTGCATCTAAGATGAACGAAGATGATGAAGCCCAAGCAAAATCACGTGTATTCTGAATTTTAAATTTCCACGTTTTTGTTCCTTTTGCAACTTTTGTCGCTTTGTTTACCTCATCAGCAGAACGAATAATAACGGTTTTATCACTCGCTTTTGCTTTGTTCCAACGATTCACTTCTTCTTTCGAGTAGACTTCGTTTTCATTCAATAATTCTCCTGAACCAACCACATAATGCGTAGACGGAACTGTAATATTTGCTGTTACATCTCCATATTCCAGATAAAATTCTCCTGGTCCTAAGTATGGTAATGTATTCCATCCCATGATGTCATCGTAAACCGCCATGCGAGGAAACCATTGCGCCATCGTAAAAATCTTTCCATTTTTAGTTGGTTCTACACCCATTCTATCGGCTCCATAATCTGGTGAAACAAATGAATATTCGATTTTTATTTTTGTTTTTCCTCCACGAGCTTTCAAATGATTAATCAAATCAATTTGCATGCGTGTATCCGAAACAGTGTATTTCGCTTCTTTTCCGTCTATTTGAACAGATTTAATTTTATAACCTCCTTCAAATTCAGAAGTTGAATCACCATAACGGCTTCCAGAAATCGGTAATAAAGCACTTCCTCGAGATTCTTTTTTGAATAAATTTTGATCCAATTGTAACCACAAAAAGTCTAAATCATCAAAACTATTGTTGGTATATGTAATTTCAGATGTTCCCGAAATTTCATTTTTTTCTTCATTCAAACTAACATTCAGATTATAATCTGCACGATTTTGCCAATAATTATGACCTGGTTTTCCACTCGCCGAACGAGTTTCTGTTGCATTATTCTGATAAAAAAATGGTTTGAAAGCTTCTTGATAATCGTATTTTGGTTTTTCTTGTTGACCAAAAACCGAAATCGAGAATAAACTTATTCCTAAAAGTAAGGGTTTGAAATAATTTTTCTTCATGTGTGAAATTTTACAGTAATTATAAAATTACCTCATATTTTTCAATACGAGGTAATTTCAACTTTATAATTATTCTAAAATTTTAGTTTGAAGCTTTTTAAATTCTTCTGGTGTTAATTTTTAGGTTGATTATAAGGTAAAGCAAGTAATAAATTTCAGTTTTTTCATTCTAATATTTTGATTAGATGAAATTAACATATTTGTACGCAATAAAAAAACTCATCCAAAAAAGATGAGTTTTCTATATTTTATTAATTTTTCTGAAAATTATTTCTTGTTTGCATAAAGAACTGGATTCAAATCCTCGTCATTATACATTTTCATTTGTTTATACACTTTCATGTATTTTTTACCTGCTTCAAAATCAGCCAACAATTCTTCAATCGCTGTTGATAAATCTTGATGTTGTTGATTCAAAACATCTAATTTCACTTGACAAGCTGCTTTATGCTCCGGTGTTGCATCCTCACGTTCTACCTCTTGTTTCATGTGATAAACCTTAAGCGATAAAATAGAAAAACGGTCTACAGCCCACGCAGGAGATTCTGTATTGTAAGTTGCATCTGCTTTTACTTCTACATTCGCATATTGTTGTAAAAACCAGCTATCCACATATTCTACCATATCTGTACGTTCTTGGTTTGATTTATCAATCCAACGTTTTAAGCTTAATGCTTCTACTGGATCAATTTGTGGATCACGAATAATATCTTCTAAATGCCATTGAACTGTATCAATCCAATTTTTTTTGTACAATAAATGAGCGATTAAATCTTCTTCGCTATATGGATTTTCGATTTGACGATTTACATCATCATATTTGTGATAATCATTGATACTTTGATTAAAAATAGACCAAGCTTTATCTGTGAATTTCATGTTTTGTTTTAGTTTATAAAATAAAAGCATTGTAATTGTATACGCAACTACAATGCTCTATTATCTAATTAAAAATATATTTTAATTTTCTTTTTTGTCAGAAGTACTTTCAGTAGCTTCTGATTTGTTATCATCTTTTGTTGCTTTCTTGAATTCGTTTAATCCAGAACCTAATCCTTTCATTAATTCAGGAATTTTCTTTCCTCCGAATAATAATAACACAACAAGTACGATTACGATCCATTCTTTACCTCCTAATCCCATACTGAATTGATTTTAATGCAAATATATAATTAATTTATTACATTCCCGCTACCCAAGAAGCAGGATTTTGTTTTGTTGTTCCGCTCCAAACTTGGAAATTCATGATTGTTTCTCCATCTCCACTTGTATAGATAATTCCTAAAGACTGACCACGTTTTACATCATCACCTTTCGAAACACTTACACTTGATAAGTTTGTATAAACTGAATAATACGAACCATGTCTTACCAATACAGACTTACCATTTCCAGATACACTCATTACAGCTTGAACAGTTCCTTCGTAAACAGCACGTGCATGTGCTCCACGATAAGTTGAAATATCAACACCACTATTTTGCGTTGTAATATTAGATAAAACTGGGTGAGAATTAGCTCCAAATCTACTTACAACCGTTCCTTTATCAACAGGCCAAGGTAGACGACCTTTGTTTGATGAGAATTCTCCCGAAATACCTTCAGAATCTGGACGTTCTGCAAAAGTCTCAGCTGGTTTTACTGCATCTACTTTTACAACACGTTCTTTTTCTGGCACTTTTACAACAACTTTCTGCTCAGCTTCTATCTTCGCTTTACGCTCAGCTTCAGCTTTAGCTGCTGCAATTTTACGAGCATCTTCTTCTTTTTGAGCTTTCAAACGAGCTTCCTCTTCTGCTTTACGTTGTGCAATGATACGTTGACGTTCTGCTTCAGCTTCGCGTTCTAATTGTTCAAATTTAGCAACTTCTGTTTTTGCTGTAGATACGAAACTTCCTGTTGGATGATGATTTAAATAAGATTGATACGCTTGTTTTGTATGCGCTGAACGTGCAATATTCCATGCTTTGGCATCATTCTCAATTCTTAAAATAGCTGTACGAGCTGATTTCGCATAATCTCCTTTTGGGTTATCTCTTAAATACTCATTATAAGATGCAATTGTATTTCCTCGTTTAGCTTCGTTCCAATCTTTTAAATCTTTTTCTGCACGAATCTTTGCTTGTCGAATCTCTTCTTCAATAATTGCTTTAATCTGTGCATCAATTTGACGTTGTTGTGCTTCTTTTGCATTGATTTCAGCAACAATAACACCTTCGTTTTTACGGAATTCTTCGACCGCTTTCTCTTTTGTTAATCTTTCTTTTTCAAGATTTTGACTAAATAAAGTTTGCTGAGAAAGTACTTTTTCTTTTTCGTCTTTCGCTTTTTCTTTTTTTGCTTTTTTCGTCTGAATATCAGTTTGTTTACCAATTATTTCATTTGCTTGTCCTAATTGAAAAGCCGAATATTTTTCTAAATATTTGATACGACGATATGCTTCTCCCAAACTTTTAGAAGAAAGAACAAAAAGTAATTTATTTTCAACAGATTTGTTCTTATATGCTCGAACCAAAACCTGTTTGTAGTCTTTTTTTAGCTCAACCAACTCGCGCGAAAGTTTATTAATCTCTAATTGAGTTAAATAAATTTCATCCTCGATAAAGCGTTTTTCTTTCGATAAGTTGTTAACTAATTTTGTTTGTACCTGAATTTTTTTCGTCAAATTCTGTACAAAATCAACATTTAACTTCGAATTTTGCTTATTAACCTCGAGTTGTTTGTTTAAGTTTATAATCTCTTTTTTAAGCTGAGCATTCTGTTTTTGTAAGTTCGCTTTATTGTACGGAACCTGCGCAAACACTGATAATGACAACGTTAAAAGTACAGTTGATAAAACAAACTTCATTATTTTATTTCTTTTTTCTTATACCCATCTGGAATTGAGAACGGTGTGTTCGTTTCCTGAAACGTAAAACTATTATATTCCAAGTCTATTTGACGCGTTTTTTTCTCTTTTATAATAATTTTAACATTTTTCGGAAATTCCTCTGCTCCAGCTTTTATCCAATTGTCATAAGCCAAATCAACTTCCATTTTTCGTTTTGGATCTTTCAGATGTGCTTCTTTCAATCGAAAACCGTTATCAAAAACATATGTTTGTATATATTCGCCTTCTTTTGGAGAAGTCGCAATTGCTTGATTTTTATTATATGTAATCGTATATTGATTATTTGTAAAAGTAGCTGTATAATCTGTTGGATTTAGATCAACGAAAACTTTTCCTAACATCAAATTTTGTAATTTTTGATAATCGACAAAATCAACTTTCAATAATTTATTTGCAATAGAAAAATCTCCTTCATAATATGTTCCACCTAACTTTTCAAAAGCTGAAAAACCATCAGGCGTAATCAATGCGCGAGCACCTGTAAATCCAAATTTTGTTGCATTAACCCATATCTTTTGCCCATTTTTCACAGCAATTGTAGCGTTTGCATCTCCAGAAATCTCTTCTAAATCTGCTGTTACTTTTGCCTTAATCGTCAAATCTTTGAATGATGATTTTTTTGACAAGGTTTGCTGAATAATTTTTGAAGAAGCCGAAACAACTTCTGTATTATCTTTATCTACTTTTGCTGCTTTCTGAGTGTTACAAGCTGTTGCAAGAACCCCTAAACAAAAGATATACGTTAATTTTTTAATCATAATTTTTATGCTTTGTGTGATTTGAAATCCAATTCTGAATAATCTCCTAAACTGATACTTCGCGAAACACCATAATATTTGGCATTGTTTCCGATCATTGTATCTGTAAGATTTGCATTACTGATGATTGAATTTTCTTGAATCAAACTGTTATCAATATTCGAGTTTTCAACAACCGTTCCATTTCCTAATGAAACAAAAGGTCCGATTTTCGAATTTTTAATCACGACATTTTCTCCAATAAAACATGGTTCAATGATTAATGAATTGTCAATTTTTGCAGAAGAATGAATCGTTTTGAAATCTTCTTTATCCAGATTCAACACACGTGTATTGGTGTCAACTGTAACCGCTTTATTACCACAATCCATCCATTCGTCCACTTTTCCAAGCGTAAATTTATCACCTGCAGCACGCATATTTTCTAATGCATCTGTCAATTGATATTCTCCACCTTTTTGAATATCATTTTCTAATAAATATTCAATTTCTTTATATAACTTTTGTCCATCACGGAAAAAGTAAATCCCAATAATCGCCAAATCCGAAACAAATTCTTTTGGTTTTTCAACGAAATCTGTAATAACACTGTTATCATCTAATTTCACAACGCCAAAAGCCGAAGGATTATCGACCTGTTTTACCCAAACAACGCCATCCGATTCCATATCTAATTTGAAATCTGCACGAAATAATGTGTCTGCATACGCCACAACCGTTGGTCCATCCAAAGCTTCTTTTGCCATCCAAATAGAATGCGCTGTTCCAAGCGGCTCCAATTGATGACAAATTGTTCCTTTTGCTCCTAATTTTTCTGCAATTGCAATTAAATCAGCTTCAACCTCAGCTCCAAAATCACCAATTACAAAAGCAATTTCGTCAATTTTTTCTGAACAAACCTTCGCAATATCTTCTACCAAACGATGCACGATTGGTTTTCCTGCAATTGGAATTAATGGTTTTGGTGTTGTTAATGTATGAGGGCGTAAACGTGAACCACGTCCTGCCATTGGGATAATAATTTTCATTTTATTTCTAAAAATATTTTTTGTTAGATTGATATTTTATAATTGAATTACTTCTTTTTTAGATTCTTCGACAAGCTCAGAATGACAAAAAAATTATTGTTTTCCTGTACTTCCGAAACCTCCAGCTCCGCGTTCAGTTTCATTTAAAGCGTTAGATTCTTCCCACTCAACCGTTTCGTGTTTCGCGATCACTAATTGTGCAATACGCTCCCCATCGTTGATTGTAACGGCTTCGTTTGAAACATTAGCTAAAATAACACCGATTTCTCCACGATAATCTGCATCAATTGTTCCAGGAGAATTCAAACAAGTTAAACCATATTTTAACGCCATTCCACTACGAGGACGAACTTGTGCTTCGTAACCTGCTGGTAATTCGATGCTCAATCCTGTTGGAATTAATCTTCTTTCCAAAGGTTTTAATTCGATTGGTGCATCAATGTTAGCTGTTAAATCCATTCCAGCCGATAAAGCTGTTTTATATTCTGGTAAAGCGTGTTTCGAGATGTTGATAACTTTTACTTTCATCTTTATTTTCTTAGTTTTTTAAGTGTATTTTTTTCCGCAAACGCAATAAACGCAATGTACACGATAAGAATCAGATTACCAATAATCAAATTAGAATCGAGAATGTAATAATTTGTACATGCTAAAGCAATTGCAATTCCCATGTAAAGTACAATTTTATTGACTTTATACGGAATCGGATAAACTTTCTGACCCCAAATGTACGAAATCACCATCATTACACCATACGCCAATAAAGTTGTCCAGGCAGAAACCATAAAACCATATTTTGGCAATAAAAAAACATTCAAAATAATAGTAATCGCACCACCAACCAATGAAATTATAGTTCCGATACTTGTTCTATCCGTTACTTTGTACCATGTTGAAAGGTTATAATAAATTCCGAAAAATAAATTCGCAATTAAAATAATTGGGACAATATCTAAAGCATTCCAATACGTTGAATTTGGAACAAATATTTTCTTAATCCAGTCAATATTTGCTAAAATTCCAAGAATTACAATATTACAAATGATACTGAAAAAGAACAAAATATTCGCGTATGTCTGTTTTGCATCTCCTTTTTTGGCAACTTTAAAGAAAAATGGTTCTATTCCCATTCGATAAGCTGTAACGAAAAGCGTCATTAATGTTGCTAATTTGTAACAAGCACCATAAGAACCCGCTGCTGCTGGATCTATTAATTGTCGTTGAACTAATTTATCGAAATTTTCATTTAAAATATACCCCAAACCAGCAATCATAATCGGATAACCGTACAAAAACATTTGTTTGAAAAGTGATTGATCAAATTTGAATTGAACATGACGTACAACGCCTATTAATAATACAAATCCTAAAATACTCGCTAATAAATTCGCTATAAAAGGATAGGAAATCGCATTATCAAAACCTAAACCTAGCATAAAATCTTTCGAAACATAATACAACAAACCAATTGTCAAAACTGCTTGAAAAACATTCTGAATTACGCGAATTGTTGTATATAATATTGGTCGATTTTTAAAACGTAGAACTGCAAAAGGGATCACACAAATTGCATCAAAAAAAGCAATCCACGCAAACCACAAAATATATTCTGGGTGATCGCTATAATTTGCAGAATCTGCCAGAGGTTGTAAAAAAAGAAAAACTAAAACGAGCATTGCAGTAGAACTCATCACCATAAACCAAAAAGCTGTATTCAACACTTTTTGATACATTCCTTCTTCGGTTGCATAACGGAAAAATGCAGTCTCGAAACCAAATGTTAAAATGACATTCAGGAAAGAAACCGCAGAATATAATTGAGAAAACATTGCAAAATCTGAATTATCAACTTGCTTGATAATAAAAAAATTCAATGCTAAAATAATTACCCTCGGCAATATAGAGCCAATACCGTAGATAATGGTCTCACTAAAAAGCTTTTTATACAAAGTCGTTAAAATTTTTACAAAATTGAGTTTCTTTTCGTAAAATTCAAAATACCTAAGCTACAAATTAATTAACTTTGTCTGTTCAATACATATATTATGATAGAGTTATCTAATCGTAAAGTTGGATTAATAGGGAATGGAAGCTGGGCAACTGCGATTGCAAAAATGCTGAATAAAAACCTTGAAACTTTCAACTGGTGGGTAAAAGATGAATACGTAAAAGGATATTTGGAGCGAAATAGACATAATCCAAATTATTTAACTGATGTCGAATTTAAGTCAGAAAAGCTTAAAATTTCAACGGATATCAACGAAGTTGTCATGAATTCGGATATCATCTTTTTGGTTGTGCCATCTATTTACGTTGCCGATTGTTTGAGTAAATTAACTGTTCCGTTGACAGATAAATTTGTTGTGACATCAATCAAAGGAATTATTCCAGATTATTATCAATTGGTTGGACAATATTTATTTGATAAATTCGACGTAAAAGAAGAACAATTAGGAATTGTAAGTGGTCCTTGCCACGCAGAAGAAGTAGCTTTAGAGCGACTTTCATATTTGACAATTGCGGCGCAAGACGAAAACAAAGCGCAAGTTGTTGCGGATTGTTTGGCATGTGATTTTATCAAAACAAAACTTTCAAACGATATTTACGGAACTGAATTTGGCGCGGTATTGAAAAATATTTACGCAATTGCAGCAGGTATTGCACACGGTTTGGGTTATGGAGATAATTTCCAAGCAGTTTTGATGAGTAACGCAATTCGAGAAATGAATCATATCTTGAAAACAGCAAGTCCAATGAAGCGTAAAATTAACGATTCGGCTTATTTAGGCGATTTGTTGGTGACTGGATATTCGTTCTTTTCACGAAATCGTATGTTCGGGAATATGATCGGAAAAGGTTACACTGTAAAATCTGCTATTTTGGAGATGAATATGGTTGCCGAAGGCTATTATGCGACAAAAGGTGTGGCGATTATGAATGAGCAATATCAAATAAAAGCGCCAATTATCAACGCTGTTCATAAGATTTTATATGAAGATAAAAATCCGAAGAAAACTTTCGAAAAGTTGTCTAAAAAATTAGATTAAGATGATTAAACAAGATTTTATTTCAAAATATATTCAAGAATTAAACAAAACATTGGCACGAATTATTTCGTTAGAAGTTGGAAATGCTGATGAAGGTTTTTTGATTATTTTCAATCAAATGTTACAATCGTATTACAAAATTGATGACAATAATTTGTCTACTTTATTGGAAGCAAACGAAGAACGCGATCAATTTTTGCTGGCAGATGAATTGAAAAAGAAAAATATTTTGACGTTTATGAAAGCGATTCGTATTTATCTAAATCGAGAAGATGCTGTAAAAGCAAAAGCATCTTACGAAGTCTTGAAACGCATTGAAAGCATCAATTCTGGAATTTTTCAATTTCCGACAGAAGAAGATAATTTGATTGCACAAGAACGAAAAGTAGTGGAAGAGAAAATGAGTAATTTGTAATAAAATCAAACTTTATAAAATTTAAAAAAAGCTGTTAGAAAACTAACAGCTTTTTTTGTATCTTAACACAACCTAAATCAATCTACTATGGATAACATTCTTTCATTACTATCATCATTACTTTGTTGTATTTTGCCTTTTTTGTTAATTTTTGGAATTGCTTTTTGGGCAAGTAAATCACGCGAAAAGAAACAAAATGCTTTGTTAGCACAAGTTCCTACAAATGCTGAGTTCAAAGCAGTTTTGCGTTATAACTTTGGAAATCAACAATCAAAATTTTGGAAAATGAAAGCGTTTCAAGGAAGTGGTGTTTTATATGTTTTGGACGACAAAATACATTATATCACCACAAATAATCCGAATGATAATTTTATTTTCGATCTGAAAACTTCACAAATCAATTGGATTGGTGTTAATCTTACAAATGGTTTGTTGGAATGGTTTCAATTGAAAAATGGAGAAAAAGATTATTATTTCAATTTCGAAACTGGCATGTTTATTTTTAATATAAATTCTAAAAAAAATGAACACAACACAAGTTTTTAATTACTTAAAAGAATCGCAGAAAAAATATCAATAATGCTAAAACCACTTCACAACGAAGTGGTTTTTCTATTTAATCAGAAAATCATCAACTCAAAACTTAATGATTTATTTTCCAATTTGTCCGTATCTTTGCGCAAACACAACAAAACAATGCAAATTTTAGACGGTATTAAACTGGCAAAAGAGATCAAACAAGAGATCAAGGAGCTGGTGCAGAATTACAAGGACCAAGGAGTTCGTGTACCACATTTGGGTGCAATTTTAGTAGGAAGTAATGGTGCTTCTCAGACCTATGTTGACAATAAAATCAAGGATTGTCATTTTGTAGGTTTCGAGTCATCAGAATTACGTTTGCCTGATACAATTTCTCAAGAAGATTTGATTGCAGAAATTGAAAAATGGAACAATGATGATACATTGGACGGGTTTATCGTGCAATTGCCATTACCAAAACACATCGATCAAGAAGCGGTTATCAATGCAATTGATCCTAAGAAAGATGTAGATGGTTTTCATCCGATGAATTTTGGTAAAATGGCGTTAGAAATGGAAACATTTTTACCTGCTACACCTTACGGAATTATGGAAATGTTAGAGCGTTACAACATTGATACAGCTGGTAAACATACAGTTGTGATTGGTCGTTCTCGCATCGTTGGTCGCCCAATGAGTATTTTGATGAGTAAAAACGGAAATCCTGGAAACAGTACAGTAACATTAACTCATTCGAAAACTCAAAATTTAGAACAATTTACAAAAGAAGCTGATATTGTGATCACTGCATTAGGTGTTCCTGGTTTCTTAAAAGCTGATATGGTAAAAGTTGGAGCGGTTATCGTTGACGTAGGAATTACACGCGTTGATGACGAAACTAATCCACGAGGATTTAGATTAGCTGGTGATGTAGATTTTGATAATGTAAAAGAAAAAGCATCGTGGATAACGCCAGTTCCAGGAGGAGTTGGACCAATGACACGCGCTATGTTATTAAAAAACACATTGTTGGCATACAACAACAAAAAATAAAATTATGATACACATTGCATCAACAACTGCAGAAGAACAACAATTGATACAAGAAGGGAAATTATTGCCTGTTATGGAGCATTTTTACACAATTCAAGGTGAAGGAATGTACACAGGTGTGGCTTCTTATTTTATTCGATTAGGAGGTTGTGATGTTGGTTGCCATTGGTGCGATGTAAAAGATAGTTGGGATGCTGAAAAGCATCCCTTAACTAATGTGGATGAATTGGTGGATTTGGCAACTTCTCAAGCCAAAACAATCATCATTACAGGAGGAGAACCTTTAATGTGGGATTTGACTTATTTGACAAAAAAACTACACGAAAAAGGTGCAAGAATCCATATTGAAACTTCGGGTGCCTATCCGTTGAGCGGAGAAATTGATTGGGTTTGTCTTTCTCCTAAGAAATTAATGTTGCCGTTAGACGAAGTTTGCGAAGCTGCAAATGAATTGAAATGTATTGTGTTCAATAATCACGATTTTCAATTTGCTGAAGAACAAGCTGCTCGAGTTGGAAAAGATTGTACGCTTTTCTTACAAACAGAGTGGAGCAAACGCGACAAAAACCTTCCATTGATTGTGGAATATGTAAAAGAAAATCCAAAATGGCGTTATTCTTTACAAACACACAAATATTTGGATATTCCTTAGAAATTTATCTGTTTAAAATCAGTTCTATTTAGACTGAGTAAATTTTTTTAAGTTACTGAATTTCATTATTTTTACATCAAACAAAAAATTGAAATAATGAAAAAAATAGCTTTGATGAGTTTCGCGGCAATTTTGATGATGAGCTGCGGAGATTCTAAGAAAGATGAATCAACTCAACCAGAAATAGATTATAGTACAGCTCCATCAGAAGATGCTGAAACTTCTACAGCTACGCCTGCTACAAACAATCATATTGTTTTGAAAGCGAGTGATGATATGCGCTACGATAAAACTGAATTTACAGTAAAAGCTGGTGAAGAAGTAACTTTAATCTTAATGAATGCTGGTGAAATGTCAAAAGAAGCAATGGGACATAATTTTATTTTGTTAAAACCAGGTTCTGATGCTTCTGCTTTTGCAAATACAGCGGCTTCTGCTAAGGCGACAGATTATATTCCGACAGAATTACAATCAGAAATTATTGCGCACACAAAATTGTTAGGTGGTAAAGAAAATGATCAAATCAAATTTACCTTAGAAGAAGGTACTTATGATTTTTTATGCTCTTTCCCAGGACATTTTGCAACAATGAATGGAAAAATTAAAGCAGTTAAATAGATTGTGCAATTATTTTTTATGTCAAATATAGTTTTGGCACAAATATTGAAATATTCATGTACGTATAAGATTTAGTAGAGTAAATTTTGTCCTCATGTGTTAATTTTAAGCCTGTTTTTCAACAGGCTTTTTTGTTTTTCAACAATTTAATATTCAAATATTTAACACTTATTTTAAACATTTTTATCCTATAATTTCATAACTTGTTAGTCACAATCAAAAAAATACTTTATTATGGGAAAGAATGTAGCACATCAAATTGTAGAATTACTAGAAAAAGCGAATATAAAACGTGTTTATGCAGTAACTGGTGATAGTCTCAATTTTTTTAATATTGCAGTTAAACAAAGTGACAAAATTGATTGGGTTCATGTAAGACATGAAGAAGCTGGAGCAATAGCTGCTACTGCCGAATCAGAATTGAATGGGATTGGATGTTGCGCTGGAAGTTCTGGTCCTGGTCATGTACATTTGATTAACGGAGTTTATGAAGCGCATAAATCAAGAACTCCTTTAGTTGTAATTGCCTCTACTCTGCCTACAATAGAATTTGGTACAGATTATTTTCAGGAAACGAATACTATTAAACTTTTTGATGATTGTAGTTGTTATAATCAAATTATAACTCGAGCAGAACAAGTTCCTAGAATGGTACAAACAGCAATACAACATGCTATTTCAAAAAAAGATGTTGCAATTATTGGACTTCCAGGAGATATTGCAGAAATGGAAGCCGTTGAAAGTAATTATACCTCGAATTTCTATTTCAATCAACCTATTATTACTCCAAATAAAACTGAATTAAGAGAAGCTGCTTCTATTATAAATGATGCTAATAATATTACCTTATTCTGTGGAATTGGCGCATCTCAAGCAAATGAAGAAGTTATAAAACTTTCTCGTCATTTGCATGCTCCAGTTGGATATTCGTTCAAAGGAAAAATGAGTATTCAACCCAATAATCCAAATGAAATAGGAATGACAGGATTACTTGGTCAACCATCTGCTTATCATGCTATGCACAAAGCTGATTTAATTATTTTGATTGGTACCGATTTTCCTTATAAAGATTTTATTCCAACAGATAAAAAAATCATTCAAATTGATTCAGATGGCTCTAAACTTGGACGAAGAGCTAAAATTGATTTAGGATTAGTCGGAAATGCAAAAGAAACAATTAACGAATTAATTGAGTTATTAGAACCTAAGCAAGACAAAGATTTTTTGGATAGTCAATTAGAAATGTACAAGAAAGTTCTTGAAAGCAAAATGACATTTGTTCATGAAAAAGGAAAAGAAAATGCCATTCAACCCGAATATGCAGCTTATTTATTAGATGAGTTAGCTACAAAAGATGCTATTTTTACAGTTGATACAGGAATGTGTTGTGTTTGGGGAGCACGTTATATAACGGGTACGGGGGAAAGGAAAATGTTAGGATCTTTTAATCATGGTTCTATGGCAAATGCAATGCCTCAAGCGATTGGTGCACAAATGGCATATCCTGATAGACAAATTATTGCGATGTGTGGAGATGGTGGAATCTCAATGTTATTAGGAGATTTAGCAACCATCAAACAATATAATCTACCTGTTAAACTAATTATTTTTAATAATAGAACATTAGGAATGGTCAAATTGGAAATGGAAGTTGCTGGTTTACCTGACAATGAAACAGATATGGAAAATCCTGACTTTACTTTGATTGGAAAAGCAATGGGAATAGAAAGCGAATCGGTTAAAAATCCTGATGATTTACCTGATGCAATCGGAAGAGCTTTTGCGCATAATGGACCGTATTTATTAAATGTATTTACAAATCCAAACGCTTTAGCAATGCCTCCAAAAGTAGATCTTGATCAAATGATTGGAATGACAAAATCTATGGCGAAACTAATGTTAGGTGGAAAAATGAATGAGGTAATGGAAACGATTAAATCCAATTATAAACATTTAAAAGATTTATAATGAATCAACCATCATCTATCACACAATCAAGTAAAAAACTTTTCATCATTGCATGGGTTTTAGGCTTAATCTTTTATTTCATTGATTACGCAACTCGTTCTGCGCCTTCATTAATGATCACAGATTTGGCTCAGAATTACAACATTTCTAAAGAAAATTTAGTTTCTCTCATTGGAACATATTATTACACCTATTCGATATTCGCTTTAATTGCTGGAATATTTTTAGACAAATTTGGTGCAAGATATTCGATGTTTGCAGGATGTTTTATACTCGGAATAGGATGTATTTTATTTATCGCTTCCTCCCAATTCGCTGGAACAACAGGCAGATTATTACAAGGAGCAGGTAGCGCATTTGCTTTTCCTGGTTGTGTCTATTTAGCAACCAAAGGATTCTCATCAAAATCTTTAGCAACAGCAATAGGCTTCTCTCAATGTATAGGAATGCTTGGTGGAGCGGCAGGACAATTTGTGGTTGCGCCATTATTAGAAAATGGTTTTGGATATAAAACATTTTGGATAATTGCTGGAGTTTTATGTATAATTCCAGCTGTAGCAATGCTGTTCATAACTCCAAAATCGTCTGAAGAAGAGATCGAAAAAAGTAAACAAACCTCTTTTATTGAACCTTTCAAAATTATTTTCAGCAATCCAAATTCTTGGTTAACTGGTATTATTTCTGGATTATTATTTATACCGACAACAATTTTTGCCATGACTTGGGCTGTTCCTTTTTTCAAATTAGACTTAGGTTTTGATGCTCACAATGCTGCTATGACTGCTGCTATGGCGTCACTAGGCTGGGTAGTTGGATGTCCATTAATGGGTTATATAACGGATAAAATAGGAAAAAGAAAACCTGTTATTCTTTTTGGTTGTATCGGAATGATCCTGATGTTTTTACAACTCATTTATCTTTCAGATTTAATTCCAATAAAAGTTACATTTTTCATTTTTGGGCTTTTCTCTGGAGTCGCAATGATCCCATATTCGGTTATCAAAGAAGCTAATCCAGATTATGTAAAAGGCTCTGCAACTGGAGTTCAAAACTTTTTGACATTTGGTGCAACTTCTCTAGTTAATCCTGTTTTTGCTAAATTATATGGAAACGAAATTGTAAATGTTACAGATAAAACTGTACATTATCATCAAGCAATTTGGTTTTGGATCATTGGAATATTTATTGCCATTATTCTAACCTTATTTTTAAAAGAAACTGGTCACAAAAATTCATAAAAAAATCCGCTCATTGAGCGGATTTTTTAGTAATTATATTGATAAATTATTTTCTCCAATATTTATAAGCATTGATTAATCCATTTGTAGAAGCATCATGAGAAGTAACTTGTTCATCATTTTCTAACTCTGGTAAAATCACATTTGCTAATTGTTTTCCTAACTCTACTCCCCATTGATCAAAAGAGAAAATATTCCAAATAACACCTTGCACAAAAATTTTGTGTTCGTACATCGCAATTAAATTTCCTAAAACTTTTGGAGTCAATACTTGATATAAAATTGAGTTTGTAGGACGATTTCCTTCAAAAATTTTGAAAGCAGTTAAGAAATCAATTTCTTCTTTCGATTTCCCTGCTTTTTCTAATTCAGCAACAACCGTTTCTTCATCTTTTCCAAAAGCTAAAGCTTCTGTTTGAGCAAAAAAGTTTGATAATAATTTTGCATGATGGTCGCCTAAAACATTCAACGAATTAGCTCCTGCAATAAAATCGGCTGGAATTAATTTTGTTCCTTGATGGATTAATTGATAAAAAGCATGTTGTCCATTTGTTCCTGGTTCTCCCCAAATAATTGGTCCCGTTTCATAATCTACTTTTTTTCCATCACGACCAACATATTTACCATTACTTTCCATATCTCCTTGCTGAAAATATGCTGCAAAGCGCGATAAATATTGTTCATAAGGTAACAAAGCAACCGAATCTGCACCAAAGAAGTTGTTGTACCAAATTCCTAAAAGCGCCAAAACTACTGGTATATTTTGATCTAAAGTTTCTGTCTTGAAATGCACATCCATTTCATGCGCTCCCTCTAACAATTCTTCGAAATTATCGAAACCAACTGCCAAAGCAATGCTCAAACCAATCGCGCTCCACAACGAATAACGACCGCCAACCCAATCCCAAAATTGGAACATATTTGCTGTATCAATTCCGAAATTTGCAACGCCTTCTGCATTTGTCGATAACGCCACAAAATGTTTCGCTACATCAGCTTCTTGCGCATCAGAATTCAAAAACCACTCTTTTGCCGAAAACGCATTTGTCATCGTTTCTTGCGTTGTAAATGTTTTTGAAGCAACAATAAATAAGGTTGTTTCTGGATTTATTTCTTTAAAAGTTTCTGCTAAATGCGTTCCATCAATATTCGAAACAAAATGAATATTCAAACGAGTTTTATAATGTTTCAATGCTTCCGTCACCATCACAGGTCCAAGGTCAGAACCTCCAATTCCAATGTTGACAACGTCTGTAATTTCTTTTCCTGAAAAACCTTTCCATTCACCCGAAATTACTTTCTCCGAAAAAGATTTCATCTGATCTAACACCTCATTAATTTGAGGCATCACATCTTTTCCGTCAACCAAAACTTCTTCATTAGAGCGATTGCGTAAAGCTGTATGTAGAACAGCACGTTTTTCAGTAACGTTAATGACATCTCCTTCAAACATTTGCTGAATTGCTGTATCAACATCCATTTCTTTCGCTAAATCAACCAAAAGTTGAATCGTTTCTGCATTAATTCTATTTTTCGAATAATCCACTAATAATGAAGGATATTGAATCGAAAATTCTTCAAAACGATTTGCATTTTGAGCAAATAATTCTTTGATTGACGTATGTTGAATCGTTTGAAAATGTTTCTCTAACGCATTCCAAGCATTCGTAGTTGTTGGATTGATTGTATTTAAAGCCATAATATTTTTAGTATTCTTTCCTTAACAAATTTAATCATTTCATGCTCATCTCAAAACCAATATTATTACGATAACGTTTTAGATGAAAATTTTATGAAATAATTAATAAACGATTAATGTAACCTTTTTAAAAACAATGCGTCATATAGCAAACAACAAAGTCATGAGCAACTATTTTTTTGGATTAATTTTAAGTATTTGTACAATCGTTCAAGCCCAAATTCAAGTGAAAGGAACTGTAAAAGACAGTAATAATTTGCCAATTTCATACTGTTCTATTGGAATAGAAAATTCAGAAGTTGGAGCAATTACAGATGAAAATGGTCAATTTTCTATCGAAATTCCCGAAAATTTAACTAAAACTCATTTAGTTTTTGATGCGTCAGGTTATAATTTAACTTCAAAATCGGTTCATGATATTCAACAAAGTTCTGTTGTTATATTAACTGAAAAATCAATTTCATTGTCAGAGGTGACACTGAAAACAGAAAAAATGAAAGAGAAAATTATTGGACAAAAAACTCGTCCGATGCTTACTTTTTCTAAAATGTTTGATGAAAATGTACCTACAATTGAACAAGGAAATATTTTTGAAATTTACCCAACTACAAAACTGAATGCGTTTAATTTTCATATTATTCCAAGTTCTAAATTTGAAGAAATAACGCTGAAAGTTAATATTTATTCGGTCAAAAATGGGTTACCCGTAGAATCCATTTTAGATAAAAACATTATTTATAAAACTTCTACAACAGGATGGCAAAAAATTAATTTAACACCTTATAAATTTCGATTCAAAAATGTTGATCAAATTGCTGCAACACTACAATTAGTTGGTTATAAAAAATTAGATCAAGAAGATTTTGTTTTTGGTGTTTCGGCTAAAAAATCTTTAGCAAAAGATTTATTGTTTAGGTATCAAAGTCAAGGTAATTGGGAAGCTTCCGAAGGCGTTTTTATCGCCAACTTAGATCTTTTATATTCAAAAGATAAATTGACTATAAATGAGGAAAAGCCTGAAGAAATTGATACAAAAACAAAAGAATTAATTTCATATTATCAACATAAAGAGAATGCTAAAAAGTTGATTTATGGAAAAAATAAGTTAGGAAAATATATTGACATAAACGATGCAAAGATTTATTATGAAGAATATGGACAAGGTGAGCCTTTGATTTTTTTACATGGAAATAACGGAAGTATAGAAGATTTTTATCAACAAATTCCATTTTTTGCCAAGCATTATCGAGTAATTGTTCTTGATACGCGCGGACAAGGGAGAAGTACAGATTTGACAAATACACCTTACACTTATGAAGAATTTTCAAACGATTTACTTCAAGTGATACAAAAACTTAATCTAAAGAAAGTAAATCTTGTTGGTTGGAGTGATGGTGCAAACACAGCTTTAATTATCAATACTCAACATCCTGAATTAGTTAATAAAATTATAACAATTGGAGCAGTTCTTAATCCAAATGGAGTAAGCGAAGAACTGATTGAGAATTTGAAAAGTTTAGTAAATAGATCTTCAGAAAATACGAATTTACGCTTAATCAAATTGATGTTAAATGAACCAAAAATTACTAAACTAGAATTAAATAAAATTCAAAATCCTGTATTGGTCATTGCTGCAGAAAAAGATGAAGTAAAAGAGAGTCATACTAAAGAAATTCAACAAAATATTTCAAAAGCAGAGTTATTGATTATTCCAAATTCGACACATTATGTTCCTTTCGAGCAACCAAAAGTATTAAATGAAGCCATTTTGAAGTTTTTGAAAAAATAGGAACATAGGTTTAGTTTTCATTTTCTCCATATCTTTACCCAACTAAACCAACTCAATGAAATACATCACAGGTTTTTTCGTCCTTATTTGGCGCATTTGGATGATTTTATTAGCCTCAATTTATGTCCTAACAATTGGTGTTTTTATCGTGCTACCTTTGGCAAGTTTCGAAAAAACATTCCCATATATTTATCCGTTAATTAGATATTGGGGCAAATTTGTGTTGTATGGAACAGGATTCAGAATAGATTACAAAAAACTTGTTCCACTCGATCCGAAAGAAAATTATGTTTTTATAGCTAATCATACTTCGGTGATGGATATTATGTTGATGTTGACGATTCTAAAACATCATCCTATCGTATTTGTTGGCAAGGCAGAATTGCTTAAAATCCCTATCTTTGGACGAATATTCGAACGAATTTGTATCCCTGTCGACCGAAAAAGTGCACGTAGTAAAGCACTTGTTTATCCCGAAGCAAAGAAAAAGTTAGACAAAAATCTGAGTATTTTTATTTTTCCTGAAGGCGGCGTTACAAACGACAAAGAATTCAAAATTTATTTGGATCCTTTCAAAGATGGAGCGTTTAACATTGCGATTGAAACACAAACACCTTTGGCTGTTTTGGCGATTCACGGTGTTAATAAAATGTTTCCATTCAATTGGTTTCGAGGATATCCAGGGAAAATAAAAGTTCGATTATTGGCGACTTTCGAAACCAAAGATTTAGACGTTAAAAAAGATAAAGTGGCGCTGAAAGAAGCTGCTTACAACACAATATTAAAAGACTTAGAACAATGAAAAATTTAGTTTATATCGCATTAGGAACGGCTTTAACGGCGGTTAGTTGCAATAAACAAATCTCTTCTAGCACAGAAACTGAAGTAAAGGATAATCAAACTTTTGCTGATTTAGATAAAGCTCGCATCAAACATTTGAGTTTGGATATCGAAACCGATTTTGATACGCATCAAATTAAAGGTTCTGCGGCTTATACATTCGAAAATAATCAAGCAAAACAATTGATTTTAGATACCGAAAAGTTAACAATTGATTCTGTTTTATTAGCGAATGGTCAAAAAACAACATATAAATTAGGCGAAAAAGATTCGATCAAAGGTCAAGCATTAATCATAGATGTTACACCAAATGATACAATTGTAAAAGTTTTTTATAAAACTTCGCCTGATGCAAATGCCTTACAATGGTTAAATCCGCAACAAACGCACGATAAAAAACATCCATTTTTATTGTCACAAGGACAAGCAATTTTAACTCGTTCTTGGATTCCGATTCAAGATACACCAAGTGTTCGTCTTACATATGATGCGAAAGTAAAAACACCGAAAGATTTATTGCCTTTGATGAGCGCAATCAATCCGAAAGAAAAAAATGCAGAAGGAGTTTATACTTTCAAAATGCCTCAGCCAATTGCGCCTTATTTGATTGCTTTAGCTGTTGGAGATGTGCAATATCAACCAATTGATAACAGAACGGGTGTTTATGCAGAACCTGGATTATTGAAAGCTGCCGCTTGGGAATTTGCTGATATGGGAAAAATGGTGACTGCTGCTGAAAAATTGTACGGAAAATATCCTTGGGAACAATTTGATGTCTTGGTTTTACCACCTTCGTTTCCGTTTGGTGGAATGGAAAATCCGCGTTTAACGTTTGCTACGCCAACTGCTATTGTAGGTGATCGTTCGATGACGAATTTGATTGCACACGAATTGGCGCATTCTTGGTCTGGAAATTTGGTAACGAATTCTACTTGGGATGATTTCTGGGTAAATGAAGGATTTACAGTTTATTTCGAACGTAGAATTATGGAAGAATTAGAAGGAAAAGATTATGCGGATATGATTTCGGTAATCGGTTTTCAAGATTTAGAAACATCAATGAAAAATATTCCAGAAAAATATACTTCATTAAAAGTAAACATGAAAGGGGCAAATCCTGATGATGCTTTTTCTGATGTTCCTTACGATAAAGGTTATTTATTTTTGAAAATGTTAGAAGATAAATATGGACGAGAAAAGTTTGATAAATTCTTGAATCAATATTTTTCTTCGCACGCTTTCCAAACAATGACTACAGAAAAATTTGTCGAATATTTGAAAGCTAATTTGACAAATGGAGACGATTCTTTTGTTCAAGAATGGATTTATAACATAGGTTGGCCAAAAGATTTGAAAAAACCTACTTCAAAATTATTCGATTTAGCAGAAGCACAATTACAGCAAGATATTACAAACGGAAGAAATAAAGTTGCACCAAAAAAAGTGGCAATTTCTACGAAATCTACAAACGAATGGGTTCATTTTATTCGTCAAATTGATACGACTAAAAACACAAAGGAAGATTTAGCTTATTTGGATGCTATTTATGATTTTACGAATTCTAAAAATCCAGAAATAGAAACAGCTTGGTACGAAAAAGCATTTTTAATGCATTACGATAAAGTCAACACAAATGCGAAAGAATTCTTGGTAAATGTTGGTCGTCGTAAATTTTTAGAACCTTTATATTTAGCTTTAAAAGAATCTAATCAATTGGATTTAGCGAAGAATATTTACAAAGATGCACGTCCAAATTATCATTTTGTTGCGCGTCAAACAATTGACACAATGTTAAACTACAAACCATAAAACATGGCGATTGTAGCATATACAGACGGTTCGTCGTTGGGAAATCCTGGTCCAGGAGGATTTGGTTGTATTTTGTTGGAAACCGAGAAAAAAGTCAAAAAAGAAATTTCTCAAGGTTTTCGATTAACAACGAATAATCGAATGGAATTGTTGGCAGTCATTACGGCTTTGGAAACGCTAAAGTTTACCAACACGGAGATTACCATTGTGACGGATTCTAAATATGTGGTAGATGCTGTGGAAAAACGTTGGGTTTTTGGTTGGGTGCAAAAGAATTTCAAAGGAAAGAAGAATGCTGATTTGTGGAAAAGATTTTTAGAGGTTTATAAAATTCATCGCGTAAAATTTCAATGGATAAAAGGTCATGCTGGACATCATTGGAACGAAGAAGCTGATAAATTGGCGGTTGCGGCAGCAAATAAACCAGAAAATTTTAAGATAGATTCTTACTTCGAAATTCATCAAAACGAAGAATAATTTTCTACTTTTGTGAGGCAGAGAGAAAAATGAAAATGAAGACGTTGTGGAGATTTCTCCTACTACTTTTAATTACAATTTACAGTTGTTCGCCTAAAAAAGAAAAAGGTGAACTTGTCTACTTTAGTGGACGAATCGCAAATGCGCAAACAGATAGCATTTATCTATTATTGAATAATCGTGAAAAAGCTTTTGCTTTAGATTTTGATGGAAACTTTTCGGATACTCTTCAGTTAGTTGACGAAGGCTACAAAACACTTTCTATCGAGCGCGAAGAGTTTACAATTTATTTGATTCCAGGTGATAGTTTGATTCTAAATACAGATTTAAAACATTTGGAGAATAATTTCAAATTCTCTGGAATAGGAAAAAATCGAAACAATTATTTGGTTGACAAAAGTTTTAAAACGGATAAATTCTTAACTGAACATACCGAATTATTTAAACTTGCTCCGCCAGATTTCAAAAATCAAATCAAAAAGTTTCATCAAAAAGTTTTCGAAAATTTAGAAAAATTAGAAGTTAATTCTTCGTTCATCAAAACAGAAAAAACGAATTTAAATTACGATTTTATCAATTTGTTGTACATATACAAGGATTCGTACACTTACTACAATCCTGCTTCACAACAATTACCCGTTAATTTTTTGACAGAATTAGACGAAATTGATTTAGATAATGACGAGGATTATAGAACGTATCAGAGTTACCGTAATATTGTCTTAACAAACTTACAAGAAAAATTATATCAAGGTCTTTCCCCAGATACTTTATTGGAAAACATCAAAAGTCAATCGATAAAAAACGGATTTATTAATTCATTAATCTATGAACTTGATCCAAAAGATCCGAATAGCAACGGAATTTATCAAGCGATACAAAAACACTGTAATTATCAACCTTGGTTGAATGAGGCTGCAAAGCGCATGAAAAAATTTGGTTGATAACTTAAAAAAATAAAAGCCACTTCTTTCGAAGTGGCTTTTATTTTTAATATTATATCTCTTATTGTCTTTGTCTCACTGCTTCGTAAACACAAATCGCTGCAGCATTACTTACGTTCAGTGAATCTACAAAACCTAACATCGGAATTTTAATCAACGAATCTGAATGATCAGCCCAAAAGTCCGAAAGTCCTGTTGCTTCAGTTCCTAAAATAATCGCAGATGATTTTGTAAAATTAGCCTCGTATAAATTCTTTGTTTCATCTTTCAAAAATGTTGAAACAACTTGAATATTTTTCGACTTTAAGAAATCCAAAACATCCTCTTTACTTGCTGATGTAATTTGATTGGTAAACAATGTTCCAACCGAAGAACGAATCACATTCGGATTGAAAAAATCAACTGTTTCATCACAAACAATTACAGCATCTACTTTTGCTCCATCTCCAGTTCGTAAAACTGCACCAAGATTCCCTGGTTTTTCTACAGCTTCCAAAACAACAACCAACGCATTTTCTGGTAATTGTAAATCCGTTAATGTCGAAGATTTCGTTTTATAGGCACCGATAATTCCGCCTGTCGATTTTCTATACGCAAGCTTTTCAAAAACTTGTTTGGTAATTGTAAATACTTTTGCCTGTCCAAAATCAATTGATTTGTTATAAATATCTTCGCAAATATAAATTTCAACCGCTTCGTAACCACCTTTTACAGCTAATTCATTTTCTTGTGTTCCTTCCACAATAAATAAACCTTGATTTTTACGTTCTCTCGATTTTTCTTGCAATTTCAGCAAGTTTTTAATCCTTGGATTTTGAAGACTTTCTATTAACATTTTACAAAATTACTCGAAATTCTTTGAAGTAGATTCAAATTATTTCATTGTTGCTAATTTTTTACTTACAACTTTTACCAACTTATATTTTAATGAAGATGCCTCTGCTGGTGAATTTTCAATTTTAGATTTTGAAACAATAATTTGATATTCATAACCTGGTTCATGCTTAAATCCTTCAATCTGATTATAAAAATATTGCCACTCAGCTGCATTTGCTTCTTTTACCATCATACATTGCATTTTCGCAACTCCTGCGGTACATTCTCTTGTTTCTGGAGCAACTGTTAACAATTCTTCTCCTTGTTTCAATTCTTTAGTTGAAGCACAAGAAGCAAATAAACCAACACTTAAAATACTTGATAAAATAATTTTTTTCATAGTATATCATATTATTGTTTGACAACAAATATTATGCTAAAAACTTGCTCAAACTTCAAAGTAAATTCATTTTCAAAAATTTAACTTGAATATAAATAACTTAATCACTTGTATTTTTTGTTGTACCTTTGCACCTTAAAATCAGAATTTTCGTATGACCAAAGATGGAAAAATGGAGTTGATGGCTCCTGCTGGGAATTTCGAATCGTTACAAGCAGCTTTAGATAATGGAGCTGATTCTGTATATTTCGGAGTTGAGCAGTTGAATATGCGTGCGAGAGCATCAATAAACTTTACAATGGACGATTTACCAGAAATCGTAAAACGTTGTGAGGAAAAAGGTGTGCGTTCTTACCTTACTTTAAATACAATTATATACGATCACGATTTATCTTTAATCAAAAACTTATTGGACAGAGCAAAAGAAGCTAATATTACGGCTGTTATTGCAATGGATCAATCGGTTATTGCCTATGCAAGACAAATTGGGATTGAGATTCATATTTCGACACAAATTAACGTTACGAATATCGAAACAGTAAAATTCTATGCAATGTTTGCTGATACAATGGTATTGTCTCGTGAATTGAGTTTGAAACAAGTGAAAAAGATTTGTGAACAGATTATCAAAGATGATGTTCGTGGACCAAGTGGAAATTTAGTTGAAATTGAAATTTTCGGTCATGGAGCATTGTGTATGGCTGTTTCAGGTAAATGTTACTTGAGCTTACATTCTCACAATTCTTCTGCAAATCGTGGAGCTTGTAAACAAAACTGTCGTAAAAAATATACCGTAATCGACCAAGAATCTGGTTTCGAAATCGAATTAGATAACGAATACATGATGTCGCCAAAAGACCTTTGTACAATGGAATTTTTGGATGAAGTGGTTGATGCTGGTGTAAAAGTATTGAAAATTGAAGGTCGTGGACGTGCTCCAGAATATGTTGCAACTGTGATTCGTGCTTATAGAGAAGCGATTGATTCTATTGCGGATAAAACATATTCGAAAGAAAAAGTGGATTACTGGATGGGATTATTGCAAACTGTTTATAACCGTGGTTTTTGGTCTGGATATTATTTAGGTCAAAAATTGGGAGAATGGTCTGCTGTTCCAGGTTCTATGGCAACTCAGAAAAAAGTTTATATCGGAAAAGGTGTTCATTTCTTCCCAAAACCAAGCATTGGTCAATTTGTAATTGATGCCTATGATTTGAAAGTTGGAGATTTGATTTTAGTAACAGGACCAACAACTGGAGCCAAAGAAATGGTGGTTACAGAAATGATGGTGGAAGATGTAAAATCTGATACAGCTAAAAAAGGTGATTCGATTACAATTCCGATGGAATTTAGAATTCGTCCTTCTGATAAATTATACAAATTAGTAAAAGTAGAAGAGCCAGGAACGCAACAAAATAGTGTTGAAGAAGGCGCTTATTCTCATTAAAAAATAGTTATCAATGGTCATTATTACGTTACAGCGCGATAAATGCATCGGATGCAACTATTGTTATGAGTTAGCACCAGAACGATTCAGAATGTCAAAAAAAGACGGTAAATCTGTTTTATTAAAAGCAATTGATAAAAAAGGTTTCCACACGTTGAAAGATCCTGATCATTCTATCGTAGATAATTGCGAACGTGCTGCCAAAGCTTGCCCTGTAAATATAATTACAGTAAAAGAAATATAGATTAAAACATTAGCTATATAAAAAGTCCATCAAAATTTTGATGGATTTTTTTATTTTTAAAATTTATTGGATTAATACACAACCACATAAAAGACAATTACGGTTTCCCGCATTTTTTATAAGCAACCTTTTTACCATATTTGCATCTAGATAATAGAATTGATAACGAAATTAAAAATGTCAAAACCGAAGAGAATTCACAAAACTTACAAAAAGTCTTTGTTTAGTAAAATGAAAGTAAAACCTGTTAACTTATTGTTATTTATGGCAATCGCTTGTTTTATTTTTGTATTAGTTTTTCTGAATTAATTGAATTTCTTACTCTCTACTTTTTTACTTTAATAATTTCTTAACTTCGTATCAAACTACGAAGAAATGACAAAGTCTGAAGCTAGAAAATATTACCGAACGTTAAGAAAATCATTCACCAAAGAAGAAGTGAATAGTTTCAGTGAGCAAATTTTTGAACACATCAAACAATTGGATTTTTCTACAGATCAGACTTTTCATATTTTCTTACCTATCGAAAAAAACAACGAAATCAATACTTATCCGATCATAAATTGGCTATTTCAACAGCAAAAAGAGGTGGTTTTACCATTGGTTGTTGGCGATGATATGATTAATTGTAAAGTAGAAAAAGGTTTCGAAACGATTTTAAATTCACTTCAAATTCCAGAACCCACTCAGTATTCGGAAATTGATTCAAAAGCGATTGATGTTATTTTTATTCCAATGTTCGTTGCCGATAAAAAAGGAAATCGCGTCGGATACGGTGGCGGATATTATGATAAGTTTTTGGCAAGATGTAAACCTAATTCAAAAAAAATAGGTCTAACTTATTTTAGACCTATTGAATATATTGAAGACGCTTATTTCGGCGATTTTCCTCTTGATTTTTGTATTACTCCAGACGAAATTGAATCCTTCTGAATTGAGTCTTGTTTTTCATTTAACGTTCTGAAATAGAATTTAAACTCTCGTTGAAATTTGATCGGCTCTTGTTTTAGCACAAATACACCAACATGATTATTGGTTTCGATTAACTTTTTATCCGAATTGAAATAATTAATTGTATATGCAATTCGCTTGATAGAGTCTGGTGTAATCGAATCTTTTGGTAAAATTGCAAATTTAGAAACGGAAGTAAATGTTACTTTTTTCGAACGAAGTTCTCTCAATAACGAAAATATTTCGGTCGTATCTTTTTTAGGAAAATAAGATAACAATTGATCTCTCAACAAACTATCAACAACCGTATCATTGGTATTAGATGCCAGCGCCGAAAGCTCGAAAAACTCGCGCAATTTTTGTTTTGCAATAAAATTTACAGCTTCTACCGAATCCATTTTATTACTTACTGTCGATGCTTCGTTTTTGTAACCTTTTATCGCTTCTGGGTTATAATCTCCTTTATATTTATCGTCTTTGCACGAAAATATCATCCAAACACTCATCAGCAATATCATGCTAAACTGAACTATTTTACTTATCGTTCTCATCTTGCTGGATTTTAAATTTTAATTTCACAATTTTTCCATTTTTCCTTTCCGATTCGATCAAAGAAAAATTCTTTAACGATGTCGTAGGCATTGTAACTAAATTGATATATTGTTGTTTCGAAAGAATCTCTACACCAAAAAAATCATTGTCATACACTTGATAAATCAACGCATCATCCGCAATCATTTGATTTAGCTTAGAAATTCGTTGTTTCAGATCTTTTGCTGAATTCGAATAATAATACAGCATAATTTTATAATCATCTGGCTCTAACAAAAGCTTTTCTGGCTGATTATATTGATGCAAATTAACCTTAAACGTATCTTGTTTATAATAAGGTGAACTCACAAACATCTTGATTGTATCTTTTTGCGATTCGAATTTGATACAACCTGTTTTCGTTGATAAATAAAGTGGCGTAAAACCATCTCTAATAATTGTAACCTCAACAGAATTGGTAATTGCAGCTTGTCTATCCGAATCTACAAAACAAAATTCATATTCTCGCTGACCAAAAATTGAATAATAAATAGTTGCTCCAATTCCGCTCAACAAAACAACTGCTGCTGCTATTATCGAAATCAATTTTAGCTTAGGTTTTGTTTTAGCAACTTTCTCTTTTACCGGAATTATTTCTTTTTCTGTTGATGGTTTAACTTCTGCTGGAATCTCTACTTCAGATTCTTCTGGAATTATATGTTCTGATGAAAAATTTTCGTTTTCTGTTGCTTCAATCGTCGATTCTTCAGTCTTATTTGGACCAAAATGTTCGATTTTCTGAACATTAAGAAAGTGTGCCCAATTTTTATATCCACAATATTGTGCCAAAAGATTGAGCATATCAATACGCGGAAGTTTCTTAAAATCTGACTTAAAATACGTATAAAACCATTTTTCACTAACAGTAGATCTGGTTTTATTGAATAAATCGTCTTGAAAAGATGTAATTTCTTGCCCCTTCCAATCGGAGATATTTTCGGATTGAGCAGAATTTTCTTCCAAAAATCGATTTGAAATCGTTTTTTTCAGAATTTCGAAAATTTCTATATCTGTAAATTTGCTCAAAAAAATAAAATTTATAAAGTTGGTTTTCAATATTTTGTAAAATAATTTCGATTTTACAAATTTTCTTTTAATACAACTACAAATAAAATAATTTTTTTGATATGTTGAGTTGTATTTCTTTATTAATGCTTTGTTAAATGATTTCTTTTGTTGTAAAACATTTGTTGAATATTAGATGATTGGATTACAATCATCTTACAACTATTTTACTTCAAAAAACTTTGATGTCTGCTTAACTTTGGTTCAACAAAATGATTGAAAAAATCAAGAAAAAAAAATCAATTAAACATATCAAAAATTAAAGTTATGAAAAAATTAGCATTAAACGTAATCGTATTAGGAGTAATCGGAACTTCATTTGGTCTAACATCTTGTAATTTATTTGGATCGAAAGAAACAAAAACTGAAACAGAAGTAAAAAATGACACGATTACAACAATCGAAGATTCTGTAAAAATTGACTCTGTAGGAAAAGATTCTGTTGTTATCAAAGATTCGGCAGTTGTAAAAGAAACTCCTGTAAAAGTTGAAACAACTACGACTACAACAACAGAGAAAAAATAATTTGTAGAATAGATTAAACAAAAAAATCAAATGAAAAAATTAGCGTTATTCGCTTTCGCAGCGATTTCTTTCACAGCAATTTCTTGTAAACAAGAACCAACAAGTGTAGGAGAACCAACAACAGTTATTGAAGATTCTGTAAATGTTGAAAAAGCAGAAATTCCTTCGGCAGATTCTGTAGAAGGAGTTACGGTAGATTCTTCGAAAACTGTAAATCCAGCAGGAACAACAAAAGATTCTGTTGCGAAATAGAACTTAAAAACTCAAAAAAAATCCGCTCGTTAAGCGGATTTTTTTGTTTCTATATCTAAGATTAAGATTCTTTCAATGATTTAATATCAATCACAAAACGGTACTTCACATCAGATTTCATCATTCGCTCGTAAGCTTCATTAATGTTTTGAATATCGATCATTTCGACATCAGACACAATATTATGTTCTCCACAAAAATCTAACATTTCTTGTGTTTCCTTGATTCCTCCAATTAAAGATCCTGCTAAATTACGACGTTTCATAATCAATAAACCTCCGTGAACAGCATCTAAAGGCTCGATAGCTCCAACCATACACATTGTTTTATCTAATTTTAATAATTGTAAATATGGATTAACATCGTGTTTTACAGGAATTGTATTCAATAAAAAATCAAATGAATTTGCATGCGCTTTCATTTGTGTTGCATCTTTCGAAATCAAAACCTCATCAGCTCCAAGTTTCTTTGCATCTTCACCTTTAGACTCAGATGTTGTAATCATTACAACATGTGCACCCATTGCTTTTGCAAATTTAACACCCATATGTCCCAAACCTCCAAGACCAATTATACCAACTTTATCGCCCGATTTTACATTCCAGTGACGCAAAGGCGACCACGTTGTAATTCCCGCACACAACAATGGCGCAGCAGCTTTTACATCGATATTTTCGGGTACGTGAAGCACAAAATCTTCTTCTACCACGATGTTTTCTGAATAACCACCGTAAGTGATTCCACCATGTTTCGAGTTTTTAGAATTGTACGTTCCTGTAAAACCATTTTCACAATACTGCTCCAAACCTTCGTCGCAAGAATGACAATGTTGACAAGATTCTACCATACAACCTACTCCAACCAAATCTCCAACTTTAAACTTTGTTACATCAGAACCAATTTCTTTTACTCGACCAATAATTTCGTGCCCTGGAACAACTGGATAATTTGGTTTTCCCCAATCGCCTTTCGCTGTATGAATATCGCTGTGACAAACTCCACAATACTCGATATCTATAAAAATATCTTTCGCATGTAAATGTCGACGTTCTATTGTGTGTGGCGCTAATGGATCAGTTTCATTAAACGCTGCGTATGTTTTTGTGTTCATTATTTTTAAAATTTTTAATCCTATAAAATTAAAAAATCTACCTGAATAATCAGATGGTTTTGAATGAATTAAATTATAATTATTTCAATTTTTTGATTCCCATGTTCCACAAAGTGAATGCATATTTATCAGCTGTTTCATTAATCACAACTTCTGTCGAACGACCTGCTCCGTGACCAGCTTTCGTTTCAATTCTGATTAAAACTGGATTATCACACGCTTGTTTCGCTTGTAAATTTGCCGCAAACTTGTACGAATGCGCAGGAACTACACGATCATCATGATCTCCTGTTGTGACTAATGTAGCAGGATAACATGTTCCTTCTTTTACATTGTGAACTGGTGAATATCCTTTTAGATACTCGAACATTTCTTTACTATCATCAGCTGTTCCGTAATCATAGCCCCAACCTGCACCAGCAGTAAATGTATGATAACGTAACATATCCAAAACACCAACCGCAGGCAATGCTACTTTTGCTACTTTTGGATTAATTGTTTCTGTTGCTCCAACTAATAATCCTCCGTTAGATCCTCCTGATAATGCAGTATAATCTGGCGAAGTATAGTTGTTTTTCTGTAAATATTCTGCTGCTGCTATAAAATCATTAAAAACATTCAATTTATTGAATTGACGCCCTCCATCGTGCCATTTTTTACCATATTCTCCACCTCCACGTAGGTTTGGAACAGCGTAAACTCCACCATTTTCAATCCAAGCAGCAGTTGCTGGACTAAATCCTGGCGTTAAACTAATATTGAATCCTCCGTATCCATAAACGATTGTAGGATTTTTACCATTTTTCTTCAATCCTTTTTTATACGTAATAATCATCGGAACTTTTGTTCCATCTTTTGACGTATAAAAAACTTGTTCAGAAATGTAATCATCTGAATTAAATTTTACATTTGGTTTAATGTAAACATCCGAAGATCCCGTTTCTACATTGTATTTGTAGCTTGTAGATGGTGTGATATAATTTGAAAATCCGAAATAGATTTCTTTCTCTGATTTTTTTCCTCCAAATCCTGATGCAGAACCAACGCCTGGCAATGTAATTTGACGGACTTTTGATCCATCATATTTGTATTGCTCCACAACCGAAATTGCATCTTTTAAGTATTTAGCAAATAAATAACCTCCTCCTGTAGAAACAGATAATACATTTTCAGTTTCTGGAATAACTATTTTCCAAGCAGCTTCGCTCAAATCAGAAATAGTTGCTTTAACTACTTTATTGTTTGGTGCTTTGTTATTTGTAAAAATGTAGAAAGTCTCTCCATCGTTATCAATCACAGAAGTATTTGTATCAAAATTATTCACAATTGTTTTGATTGGGCTATTTGCTTGAGACAAATCTTGATAATACAACTCATTTCCAGTTGTTGTATTTGCAGCTGTAATAATTAAGAAACGCTCATCATCCGTCAAATAAGCACCAACATAGCGGCGAGGTGTTTCTGCTCCTCCAAAAATCAATTGATCTTTTTTCTGAGCTGTTCCTAATTTGTGGTAATATAATTTGTGTTGATCTGTTTTCTCAGATAATTCAGATCCTTTTGGTTTATCATAAGACGAATAGTAGAAACCGTCGTTTCCTTTCCAAGCTGTTCCAGAGAATTTAACATCAATCAATGTTTCTCCAACTTGTGTTTTATCTTTTGCATTCAAAACAATTACTTTTCTCCAGTCCGATCCACCTTCTGAAATAGAATAGGCAACTAAGCTTCCATCTTTAGAAAAGCTAACATCAGCCAACGAAACAGAACCATCTTTCGAGAATTTATTCGGATCTAAAAAAACTTCTTCCGTTCCGTTTTCACCTAATTTACGGTACAAAACTGAGTGTTGTTGTAAACCATCATTTTTGTAGTAATACGTATAATCTCCTTCTTTAAAAGGAGTCGAAATTTTCTCGTAATTCCAGATATCTGTCAACGATTTTTTCAATTGCGTGCGTAATGGAATTTCATTCAAATAAGCATAAGTTGCTTTATTTTGTTCGATTACCCATTTCTTAGTATCCTCAGACAAATCGTCTTCCAACCAACGATATGGATCTTGTACATTCTCTCCAAAATACGTATCAACATGATCAATTTTTTTTGTATCTGGATACTTTTTCTTATAACTCTGTGCATTCACTCCTACCATAAGGGCAACATTAAATAAAATAAAAGCAGTTTTTTTCATTTCTTCTTAGTATAGCTGTTTTGGTAAAGATAATAAAATCAAAAAGATAAATTGGTATTGAAAAAAATGATTTAATTTTGCGCAAAATCCTCTCAGATTTTAATTGAAATGAATACTTAAAACTTCGCGGCAACTTAACGTTAAATTCATTTTGATTTAAAAATTTATCAAGTATTTTTAATTTGAAAAACCAAAAAAAAATGACTTTAGAAAAGTCTTTAACAGCCAAAATTGGGTCTATTTTTTCGTTGATTAAACAATCTTTTTCAAGCGAAAACTTAGATTTAACCGCGTTACCAATCAAAAAATCAGTCTTTCTATTAGCAATTCCGATGATGTTCGAAATGGTGATGGAATCTGTCTTTGCATTGGTCGATTTATATTTTGTAGGACATTTAAAAGAAAGCGCTTTCGCCATACAAACCGTTGGTCTTACAGAATCTTTATTAACAATTGTTTATTCGATTTCAATAGGAATAAGTATGGCTGCAACTGCCATTATTGCACGAAGAATTGGAGAAAAGAAACCCGAAAAAGCTTCGGAAAGTGCTTCGCAAGCAATTTTATTATCGATAATCATTACAATTCTGTTGAGTATTTTCGGATTTATATTCTCCAAAGATTTATTGATTTGGATGGGATCAACCGAACAAGCCGCAGAATACGGGAAGAATTTCACTAAAATAATGATGGCAAGTTGTTTATCAATTGTGTTATTATTCTTGATTAACGGAATTTTTCGCGGAGCTGGAAATGCAGCAATTGCGATGAAAAGTTTGTGGTTAGCTAACGGAATAAATATTATTCTGTGTCCAATTCTTGTTCGCGGATGGTTCTTTTTTCCTGAAATGGGATTAGAAGGAGCAGCCTTAGCTACTGCAATTGGTAGAAGTGGTGGTGTGGTTTATCAATTGTATGGTTTAACGAAAAAAGATTCATTAATTCAAATCAAATGGAGTTATTTCGTTCCAAAATCTAAACTAATTATCAATATTGTAAAAATTGCAGTTCCTGCTATTGTACAATATATTATTGCAAGTTGTAGTTGGATTATTCTTGCGCGAATTGTTGCTCAATCTGGTGGAGAAATTGCGTCTTCTGGTTATCAAACAGCTTTACGACTGATGATGTTTTTTATGTTACCTGCTTGGGGATTGAGTAATGCTGCGGCAACTTTAGTTGGTCAAAACTTAGGAAATAAAGATCCCGAAAAAGCAGAAAAATCAGTCCTTATGACCATGAAATTTAATATCATCTACATGTTGATTGTAAGTGTTATATTCTATGGATTAAGTAATTATTTAGTTTCAATTTTTACAACAGAAGAACATATCAAAATTGTTGCAAAAGAAGGAATGTACATTTTGGCAACTGGTTTTTTATTATACGGAATTGGAATGGTAATGATGAATGCTTTTAACGGCGCGGGCGATACAATGACGCCAACGATTATCAATTTTGTTGGATTTTGGTTATTCCAAATTCCATTAGCGTATATGTTAACGTATCATTTCAATTTGAAGGAAGAAGGCGTTTTTATAGCAATTCCTGTTTCGGAAACGTTTATTGCAATTTTAGCATTTATTCTCTTTAAACGAGGGAAATGGAAGCAGAAAATAGTATAAAAAATCCGCTCAAATGAGCGGATTTTTTTATGTTTTATCCTTTAAAAGTATAATATCTTGCACCTTTCAAATCTGGAATTTCAGTTTCAATGCGATCTAAAGCAAATCCTTTTGAAGCATTGATTGATGTTTTCAGATTTTTATTGTGTAAATCTTGGTATTGTTCAAAAGAAATCGCTTCTCTTTGATTCAAATAATTGAACAAATCTATTTTATTCATCACATTTTTCCAACCTTCGCCAATTTGTCCTTGAAAAACTTTTGATTTAGATCCAGAACCATATGCAATAAATCCAACAGTTTTTCCATTCAACTCTTCATCATTATCAGCACTCACTTGTAAAGCTGATAAAAATGCCGTGAAAACAGAAGCTGTGTACATATTTCCGATCTCCGAAGAAGCACGTTGAGTTGGTTCTACTTTTTCTTTGATTAACGCTTTATATTCATCCGATTTCGCAACAATTTTTAAGTTATCATTCGAATTATCTTGACCATTTTCTAATGCAAAAACATCCGAAAACATTCTTTTTCCTTGAAATGCATAAGGCAAGTGAAAAGCAATATATCGCCAACTTTCGTACAATTTACCTTCTATTTTAGCCTCATCTTTAAAGTTGAAATAAGCTTCTCTAACTCTGTTTTTATAACATTCGTTAGAATATTGCCCTTCAAAAACGGGTTCATCAGAAAAGATTTCGATTTCAGATTTTGTTGTTCCTAAAGCATTCAAAATCGCTTCATCAGAAGTTGATTGATGTGGTTTAAAGAAATCAAAAACAGATTCCATTCCAATTCCCCAATTGTTATCAAACGCAATCAAATCTGGTTGATTCGAGATTAACATCGCTACTGCACCAGCACCTTGCGTATATTCTCCCGTCGATTCTAAGCCATATTTTGCATAATCGGCTGCAATTACAATTGCTTTTTTAGCTGGATTTACACGAACATAATCGATAGAATTGTGCATCGCATCTACTCCACCCACGCACGCAAACGTCATATCCACAACATCTGTATGTCTAAAAGGTCGTTCACCAAATTGTTTAGCCAAAACAGATTCTACCAATTGTACTGCATAAGTTGCGGTTGGTTTTGCTCCATCTAAAGCGCTTTCTGTTCCTAAATAAATTCGTCCGATTTCAGTTGGATTTATATCAAAATCTGTGATTAATTTCAACAAAGCATTCGCAGCGATAGTTGCTGTATCTTCATGAACATCTAAAACAGACATTTTTTTTAATCCTAATCCTATTTCAAGTTTATCAGGATCAATATTGCGCTGAATTGCTAAATCTTTTATTGGTAAATATATATGCGGAACGTAGATAGAAGCCGCCTCTATTCCATACTTCATTTTCGTTGATTTTTAAGCGAACTTCAAAGTTAAGAGTATTTAATTTTTAGTAAGCATGAAATAAATCCTGAATTTTAAGAAATCAATAATCATTATAAAAAAACAAAAAAATAGAGGTTTAATTAGAATATTTCTTAATTTTAAGTCTATAATTTTAAATATTTTTTTTTCAAAATGGCTCGTACTTTTTACAAATCAATCAAAAATTCTGTCAAATATTGGTGGATTTTATTAATCATTGGATTATTATTCGTTGGACTTGGAATTTATACATTCGCATTTCCAACAGCATCGTATGTTGCACTTTCAGTATTTTTTGCTGTATCTTTTTTATTCTCTGGAATTTCGGAAATTGTTTTTTCGATCTCAAATAAAGATGAAATTGACAGTTGGGGCTGGACATTAACGTATGGAATTATCACAACAATTGTTGGATTTATGTTAGTTGTTAATCCTATTTTAAGCTTAGAAGTTTTTGCTTATTATGTTGGGTTCTTAGTGTTATTCCGCTCAATTTCTGGAATTAGTTATGCTTTCGACCTAAAAAATTATGGCGTAAAAGATTGGGGAATTTCTCTGTTCTTAGCTATTATTGGATTAATCATTTCCCTAATTTTATTATCATCTCCACAATTAGCAGGTTTAACAGCAGTAGCTTGGCTTGGATTAGCTGTAATTTCATCAGGATTATTTGCTATTTTTATTTCGCTTCAATTGAAGAAAATAAAAGATATCCCGAATAATATTTCAGACGATTTGAGAAGTCGATATGAAGAAATTAGAAAAGAAATCGAAGATTTTAAAAATCAATAAAAAACAAAAACCTCCACTTTAATTGAAGTGGAGGTTTTTGTTTTATTTTCCTAAGATTCCTTCTAAAAATCCAGTTTTAAAAGATTCAATCATAACATCTGGTTGATCTATAAAATTTAGAAAACCATAAGCTAGAACTGCACCTATAGCAATTTTTCCAATTGATAACAAAGATAGCTTTTTCATATTACCTTGATTTAAAATTAAATATAATAAATATTTACAATATCGGTGCTAATAATCTACAAATCGATGCAAACGCACGGTTATACCAAGGTCTATTTTCCCATTTTTCAATAGTTAATAATTCTGAATCCTCTTTATCTATATCAAATTGAGCACTCATTTGTTGCAATAACGTTGCATTTTCAATCACCGAAGTAATCTCGAAATTAATCATAAAACTACGATAATCTAAATTCACTGTTCCAATAAAAGCCAATTTATCATCAACCGTTATTGTTTTGGCGTGAATAAATCCTTTTTCGTATAAATAAACTTTTACACCCCGCTTCATCAAAGGTTTTAGGAATGATAATGACGCTTGTTGCACTACAATAGAATCGCCTTTTTTAGGGATAATCAACTCCACTTCTACTCCGCTCGAAACAGCAATCATCATCGCTGTCTTAAATTCGTCACTTGGTATAAAATATGGTGTACACAATTGCACTTTCTTTTTCGCTAAAGTAATTGCCAAAATCATCGCTTCCATTGCCGAATGTACATCACTACCAGGCGAAGAAAGTCCGAAACTAACAGTTGCAGCATCTTCAAAAATCTTACTTTGAGAATTGTAAAAATAATTTGAATCAGAAATATTATACTTTTTGCCTTCCGTCATCATCCAATTTAAGTAAAAATGCAATTGCAAACTATTGATAGAATCTCCTTCAATCATCACAGAAGTATCACGCCAATAAATCTTATTATTTGGACTTATTACACCATTTTGATTGATGTATTTATCACTAATGTTAATTCCTCCTAAAAATGCTTTTTTACCATCAACAATCAAAATTTTACGGTGATTACGGTAATTAGAATTTGCCAAAGAAGAAAATCGAACAGGTAAAAATGTTTGAAACTCCACACCTGTTCCATCAAATCTTGAGTGATGTTTATTCAGTTTTGATGATCCAAAATCATCCGCAGTTACACGAACTTCTACACCATTTTTAGCTTTTTCAATCAGAATATCAATGATTTCATTTCCAATATGATCTTCATCAAAAATGTAATATTCGAGATGAATATGATTTTTAGCTTCACGTAAAGCTTCCAAAAAAAGAGGAAATTTTTCTTCTCCATTTGTCAACAACTTTACTTTATTATTTGTTGCAGGATAAGCAACTCTTGCATTATTTAAATAACGATAAACCTGTGACAAAGAACCAATTCTTGCATTTACTTTATCTAAATCATCGTGAACAAATTGATCCATTTCAGCCCATTTTTCATTGATGATTTTTTGATGATTCTTATCTATACGTTTAAAAAATTCATCTTTTTTAAATTTCTGTCCAAAGAAAAAATATAAGATTATTCCAATAAACGGTAGAAAAACAATCACCAGTATCCATGCAATTGTTTTAGTAGGGTTTCGATTTTCGATCAAAATAGTAACAATCACCATTATATAAAGGACGGTAAGCGGAACCCAATACCATTCTTTGATAAAATTCCAGATGTGCAAAAGTGTGATTGACCATTCCATTTGTTACCAATTCGTAATTTTTATAAAAATAAATGAATAAAAATCAATTCCTTAAAAAATTAATAGAAAATATTTAAAAATAATTTTGGAAATATAAAACAAACCTTCTTATATTTGCAATCCAAAATGACGGTGCCTTAGCTCAGTTGGTAGAGCAAAGGACTGAAAATCCTTGTGTCCCTGGTTCGATTCCTGGAGGCACCACCACATTTATAAAACCTCAGGCATGTGTTTGAGGTTTTTTTTTTGAATGAACATAACAATTTATTCATCGAGTATTTTAGAGTTGTATCTAAATATTCCGTAAATTGCGTAAAACATGGAAATAGGAAATAGACCTTGGGGTTCGTACTACGTATTAGAGGACACCGATATATATAAATTAAAAAGAATAGAAGTGAATGTTGGCGGGCGTTTGTCTTACCAATATCACAATCATCGTGCGGAAGTTTGGACAATTGTTCAGGGAACTGCAATGGTAACACTTGATGATAAAGAATATGAATACAAAGCGGGTGAAGTCGTTATTATTCCATTAAAAGCAAAACATCGTATTCAGAACATAGGTAATGAGACTCTAATTTTTATCGAAGTTCAACATGGTACGTATTTTGGTGAGGAAGACATCATTCGAATTGAAGATGATTACAACCGATCATCTGAAGATTAATAAAAACTAACTATAAAAGACTAAACTAATTGACTATGAAAATCGGAATTACATTTAGTGCTTTTGATTTGCTTCATGCGGGACATATCAAAATGCTAGAAGACGCAAAACAACATTGCGATTATTTGATTGTAGGTTTACAAACAGATCCAACATTAGATCGACCAGAAAAAAACAAACCAACACAAACTGTTGTAGAACGTTACATTCAGTTAAAAGGTTGCAAATTTGTTGACGAAATTGTGCCTTATGCAACAGAAGAAGATTTGGAAGACGTTTTGAGATCTTTCAAAATCGATGTGCGTATTTTAGGGATTGAATACCAAGACAAAAACTTTACAGGACGTAAATATTGTGAAGAAAAAGGAATCGAATTGTATTACAATTCAAGAGACCACCGTTTCTCAAGTTCCGGACTTAGAAAAGTGGTTGCTGAAAAAGAACTTCTTAAAGTTGTAAAATAAAAATGGAGTAAGGTTAGAGTTTATCTAACCTTTTTTATTTACAATACTTTCTCAATCAAAAAATTAATGTAAAAAATAATTCTAAAAATTATACCTTTGCAAAATGTCAAATATAGTTGCAATTGTAGGAAGACCAAACGTTGGTAAATCTACGTTCTTCAACAGAATGATCCAAAAAAGACAAGCTATCGTTGATGACACTTCTGGTGTTACACGTGACCGTCACTATGGAAAATCTGATTGGAATGGAAAAGAGTTTACCGTAATCGATACCGGAGGGTATGTCGTTGGTTCAGATGATACCTTTGAAGAAGAGATCCGCAAGCAAGTTGAATTGGCTATTGATGAAGCAAATGTAATTTTGTTCATGGTAGACAATCAAGTTGGTTTAACGGATATGGATAAGGAAGTTGGCAACCTTTTAAGACGCACTAAGAAGCCTACATTCTTAGTTGTGAATAAGGTCGATACCAACAAAAATTTAGACGATTCTTATGAGTTTTATAACTTAGGATTCGAAAAAATGTACACAATCGCTGCAATGAGCGGAAGTGGAACAGGTGAATTATTAGATGATGTGGTAGATTGTTTTACGGAAGAAGAACACATTGATCCATTCGAAGGTTTACCTAAAATTACGATCGTAGGTCGTCCAAATGCTGGAAAATCTACATTAATCAATGCATTATTAGGTGAAGAACGTAATATTGTAACGGATATCGCAGGAACAACACGTGATTCTATCGAAACATTGTACAATAAATTTGGACACGAATTTGTTTTGGTAGACACTGCCGGAATGCGTAAAAAAGGAAAAGTAAGCGAAGATTTAGAATTCTATTCTGTCATGCGTTCGGTTCGTGCAATCGAAGAATGCGACGTTTGTGTCTTAGTAATTGATGCAGAACGTGGTATTGAAGCACAAGATTTGAATATTCTTTATTTAGCAGAACGTAACCGAAAAGGTGTTGTCATCTTAATCAACAAATGGGATTTATTGGAAAAAGAAACCAATACAATGAAAGAATACAAAGATGCTATTCTAAAACGTATTGCGCCTTTTACAGACGTTCCTGTGTTGTTTATCTCGGCTCTTACAAAACAACGTGTCTTGAAAGCTGTGGATACATTTATCGAAGTTTACGAGAACCGCAGTCGTCGTATCAAAACAAGTAAATTAAACGAAACCTTGTTACCGATTATCGAGATTACACCTCCACCTGCAGTAAAAGGAAAATACATCAAAATCAAATATGTAACGCAGTTACCTACAAAAACGCCTCAATTTGCGTTTTTCTGTAACTTGCCACAATATATTAGAGATCCTTACAAACGATTTATCGAAAATCAATTGAGAAAGGAGTTCAATTTTGAAGGAGTTCCAGTTGAAGTTTACTTCAGAAAGAAATAATAAAAATCCAAAAAGTCCATTTACAATTTGTAGATGGACTTTTTTATTGATAACAATAGAATTTAACATTCATAAAAAAAGCTCAACGATTGACGCTGAGCATTTTTGTGACCGAGACAGGATTCAAACCTGTAACCTCTTGAGCCGTAATCAAGTGCGCTATTCAGTTGCGCCACTCGGCCGTTTGAAATAATTGAAAGTATTTTCCCTTATTTTCGAATGCAAATATACAGCTCTTTTATCGTAAAAACCTAAGCTTTTCGAGAAAAATTTTTAACAATAATTTAATTTACAACGAATCAATTGCTTACAAAAATATTTTTTTTAAGATTTTAACAGAATTCTTAACTTGCTTTCTCTAAATTCAATCCAAATGATAAAAAAATTTATTCTAACCTCATTCGTTCTTCTTGCCATTAGTAGTTGTAAACAGTCAAAAGAAGCTGTTAAAACTGAACAAGAAAATACAACTTTTCAGTTTGCAAAAAATATTTCTATCGAAGAAAACAACGAAACAATCACGATAAAATCTTCTGGAAATACGATTTCATTTGATAAAAAAGACTTGCCAATCAAAACTGTGATGGTAGAAACTTCGTCTGCTGTGACGTTTTTAGATCAATTAGAAAGTCTTGATTTAATCAAAGGAGTTTGCGATGCAGATTTTATTTACAATCCTAAAATAGCCGAAGGAATTGCGAATAAATCAATCTTAAAAGTTGGAAATTCAAACGAATTATTCACAGAAATTATCTTAAAAAATAAGCCTCAATTGATTATTGCAAATTCAAATCCTGTTTTGGCAAAATTTCATCAACAATTGGAACAAAATGGGATAAAAGTATTGTATTTAGATGAATACAAAGAGCAAAATCCAATAGGACAAGTTGAGTATTTGAAGGTTTTCGGAAAATTATTCGGAAAAGATACAGAAGCTGAAAAGCGTGTAGAGACGGTTAAAAATAATTACGACTCCATCAAAAATATCATTCAAACCAAAGGTCAAGGTAATGTTTCAACAATTGTGAATACAATGTATGGCGATATTTGGTACGTTCCGACAAATGATTTGTTGCAAGCAAAATTAATAGACGATGCGAAAGGAAATTATATTTTCAAGAATAAAATAGGTGAAAATAGTTTGAGCTTAACATTTGAAGAAGTTTATACAGCTGGAAAATCTGCAAATTATTGGATTAATGTAACAAACGTAAATACGTTGGCAGAAATGAAAGCTTCTTATCCAAATTATGCGTGGTTTGATGCGTTTAAGAAAGGAAATGTTTACGCTTACAACAAACGAATGAATGCAAAAGGTTCGAATGATTATTTTGAACAAGGAATCCTTCGTCCAGATATTATTTTGAATGATTTAGGAAAAATTTTCTATCCAAATTTATTTCCAACGTATGAGTTGTACTTTTATCAACAATTGAAATAAATGACTGAAATTATTCAAAAATTCGAAGATTTTGTTCTAAAATCTTCGAATTTATCCATTTCAACTCTTGAAAAAGATGCAGAATGTGACGAATATATAGGTTATAATTTCAATGTTAATGAGTTTTCTATAAAATTTAGAAAATCGAAAATTACGCCTAAAAAAGTTGGTCAATTTGTAACATTATGGAAACGAAATACAGCTAAACAAACCGAACCTTTCGACGAAAATGATGGTTTTGATTATTACATTATTGCTGCAGAAGATGATTCTAAACTAGGTTTTTATATTTTTCCGAAATCAATTTTAATTGAAAAGAATATTTTGAGCTCAATTAAAAAAGAAGGAAAACGAGGTTTTAGAGTTTATCCGAATTGGGTAAAACCTGAAAATAAACAAGCGGAGAAAACTCAAAATTGGCAACAAGATTATTTTGTAGAAGTCAACAATCAACAGATTGACAAAACCAAGTTAGAAAAGATATTCAACAAAAAACGGAATTCAAATTGAGTTCCGTTTTTTTGTTATTTTTTCAAAAATTCGAATCCAAATAAAAATAAGCTTCACTGATAAAATCACTAATATTTGACGCAATTAAACTATGTGGATGAATTTTATTTACAGCCAAATCTCCAGCCAATCCATGTAAATAAACACCTAAAATTGAAGCTTCTGATGAATGATAACCTTGTCCAATTAGCGACGCAATAATTCCACTCAACGTATCTCCAGATCCAGCAGTTGCCATTCCCCAATTTCCTGTCGAATTGAAATAAATTTTACCTTCGGATGTAATAACTGCAGTATAAAAACCTTTTATAATAAATGTCAATTGATGAAAAACAGCAAGTTTTTTAACTTTTTCTAATTTCTCAAAATCATTTTCCCATTCTCCAATTAAACGTTGTAACTCTTTTGGATGCGGTGTTAAAACTGAATCTTGTGGAATCAACGTAAAACAATCTTTCTGATTAGCTAAACAATTTAATGCATCAGCATCAATCACCAAAGGTTGTTGTTGATTCTTAATCCAATTGATAAAATTTGCTTCTGTAGTTGGGTGTTGTCCCATTCCCATTCCAACAGCAACTCCTTGATAAATTTTTATCTCAGGAAAATGTTCAATTTGTTTTTCTGAATCATCAGTCAAACTCATTGATTCTATCAAATTTGTTTGCAAAATATTTAATCCACATTGAGGAGTATAAGTCGTTACCAAACCACTACCCGTCTTCAAGGCTGCTTTTGCGCTTAAAACAATTGAACCTATTTTTCCTAAACTTCCACCAATTATCAACGTATGACCAAATGTACCTTTGTGCGAAAATTGACTTGGTTTCTTTAGAAATTTCTGAACATCATTTTTCTGTATAAAATAATAATTTGTCTCAAATTCATTACTCACATGTTGTTCTAATCCAATATCTAATAAAATAAATTCATCGGTGTAAATCTGATTTTCAGGAAATAATAAACCTAATTTAGGAACCTGAAAAGTATATGTTTTATTTGATTTGCAACACGGAAAATATTTTTGCATAGGAGAATCAGTAATAAAACCAGAAGGCAAATCTATTGAGATAATTTGCATCGGATTTGACTTTTCTATTTGACTGAAAATTGAATTCCAATCATCATGCAAAGGTTGATTAATTCCAATCCCGAAAATAGCATCGATAATAACTGAATTTTCAGGAAGTTGTAACTCTTCATTCAAATTAAAAAAATATAAATCATTAGAACTCAAAAGTTGTTGATTCTTTAAATTATCTTCGCTATAATTCTCTGATTTCAATATATAAATCAATGTTTTATAGCCTAATTTTTTCAATTCTCTTGCAACTCCTAATCCATCTCCTCCATTATTTCCTTTTCCGCAAAAAATAATAATTGGTAATTCTTTAGATGGAATATCATTCACTATATTTTCAGTCAATTTCAATACAGCTCGCTCCATCAAATCCCAAGAGGATATATTTTGATGTTTGATCGTTAATTGATCCCATTCTTTTATCTGTTTTGAATTGAGTATTTTCATGAATAACATTTGTTTACATAAAGATAGTAAATAAAAAAAGGAACTCAAATTGAGTTCCTTTTTTTATTTATATTCTATTCATCTTAAAATAATTCTGATTGAAATTGCTCTAAGAAACGTTTATCATTTTCTGTGTACAAACGGATATCACCAATCTGATACAACAACAACGCAATACGCTCTATTCCCATACCGAATGCATAACCCGAATATTTCTCAGGATCGATATCTACATTGCGCAAAACGTTAGGATCAACCATTCCACATCCCATAATTTCTAACCAACCTGTCCCTTTTGTCATACGATAATCCGTTTCAGTTTCTAATCCCCAATATACATCAACCTCAGCAGAAGGCTCTGTAAAAGGGAAATATGAAGGACGTAAACGAATTTCAGATTTACCAAATAACTCAGTTGTAAAATAACTTAACGTTTGTTTCAAATCTGCAAACGAAACACCTTCGTCGATGTATAAACCTTCGATTTGGTGGAACATCATATGCGAACGAGACGAAATAGCCTCATTACGGTAAACACGACCTGGCGCTAAGAAACGCATGGGCGGTTGATTTTTCTCCATATGACGAATCTGCGTAGACGATGTATGCGTACGCAACACGATATCTGGATCAGTTTCGATGAAAAATGTATCTTGCATATCTCTTGCAGGGTGATGTGCTGGCAAATTTAACGCGGTAAAATTGTGCCAATCATCTTCGATTTCTGGCCCTTCAGAAACGCTGAATCCAATGCGATTAAAAATCTCGATAATACGATTTTTTGTAATGTTAATTGGATGACGAGATCCCAATGTAAAAGGCTCTCCCGGACGTGTCAAATCTAAAGAAGAATCAGTTTTTCCTTCATTTGAGATTTCATTTTTAAGAACAGTTGATTTTTCAGTTGCCAATGTTTTTAATTCATTCACAACTTGACCAAATTCCTTTTTTTGTTCATTCGGAACAGATTTGAACTGTGTAAACAAGTCCGTTAAAATTCCTTTTTTTCCTAAAAATTTAATTCTGAATTCTTCAATTTCAGCAGCATTTGTTGAATGGAAGTTTTTTACTTCTTCAATATATTGTTTGATTTGGTCAATCATAATTTCTGATCAATTTGATTACAAATTTAACCGATAATCAACTTATAACAAATTATTCGAGTACTTTTATCTTTATTCCACTAAAACTCTGTAAAAATGGCTCAACCAATTTTAGAAATTAATCTTAAAAAAATCAGTTATGATTTAGATAAAGTTATTTTGAAAGCGATCGATCTCAAAATAGATTCGAATGGTTTGTATGGCGTTTTTGGGAGAAATGGACAAGGAAAAAGTACTTTTTTGAAAACCTTGTGCGGTTTGAAATCCTATGAAGGAACAATTAGATTAAACAATGAAATTCTACAACCTTCTGATGTTGCATTTTTAGCAACAGAACCGATGATTTATGAATATTTGACAGCAGAAGAATTTTATAAATTTTATCAAAAAGTATCAGGTAGAAAGAATTCAAGTTCTACTCGAATCTTTGATATTAACGAAAAAGTTTTACTTAAAACGATGTCAACAGGAACGCTGAAAAAGGCATATGTCAATACTATTTTACAATTTGATGATTATAAAATTTATATTTTCGATGAACCTTTTAATGGTTTAGATATCGAAAGTAATTATGTTTTACTCCATAAAATTAGAGAATTAGCAAAGGAAAATATTGTGTTTGTTTCTTCGCATATTATCGAAATTGTTTCGCCTTATTTGACTAAAACTTTTTATGTAAATGAACAACAAATTACGGAAGTTGAGAATGAAAATATTATGGACTTGTTTATGCAATCAATCGATCATGGATAAAATTCTGTATACGCTAAAAATAATTTATATCAACCGTTTTCGCCAATTAACCTACAACGATTCGTCTAAATTTTGGATACCTTTTATCCTTTATTTTGTCATTATTTTCAAAATATTGAATGGTAGTTTTCCGAGTTTTCCTGCTTTCGATTATAAAGAATATCTTATTCTATTTTTTAGTTTTATGGCAAGTCAACAAGTGAATATCAGAAAAGATTTCGGACTTTTAAAAGGTTTATTCAATACAAGGAAAACTTATGTCATTTATTTTATAGACCTCATAATTATCAATGTTTTCAACATTATTGTGGCTATTCATTTTGGTTGGATGATGAGTTTAATGGTTATTTTTGCTTTGATTTTATTTTTCACTTTTTACAATGGAAAAATTGGTAAACCAATGGTAAAAAATAGACTTCGAATTTTAGATGTTTTGACGATTGTTCAGCTTAGACGATTCAAAATTAATTATCTCATTTTTATTGGCGCCTATTACATTTCGTATCAAGGATTGATTGAAAATAACCTGAATTTGTTTCTCGTTTCTATTATCGGAATTCTTTTTCTTCTTCTCGGAAATATTCAAAAAACAGAAAAATTAGCTTTTTTTATCGGTTCAAAATTATCTAATAAACAATATATACTAAAGAATGAAATTGATTTTAGCCTAAACAGTTTGCTCTTTATTTTGCCTTGTTTAGCAATGTCTATATATCTAAATCCAACCTATTTTATGTACGGAATAAGTTGTTTAGGAGCGATTATTATTACTTTTCCAATCAAATATATTTTTATCAATCATCAATTTCCAATTGGTTTACTTTCGATGCTTATTATCTGTTTTTTTCTAACAATAATTCTAAATGAAAATGTAGATTGGTTGCTTTATCTGAGTATTTTTCCGATGAGTTTTATTCTACATCTCATTGCTTTCCGTAAATTCACGAAGGAAAGGATTACTGGGGATTCTGGGTTTTATTTGTAGAGGATGTCGATTGGATATTCTAATTTATTTTTGATTATTCTTTCATTTTTGTCTTGACACAAAAACGAAACAAAAAAGTCAAGGCTGTAAACCTCTCTACTAAAAATGTTATCATTTCACTAAAGATTTTAAAAACCCTACGGGCTAAAACCTTTTTAACGTTACATTCAAACATTTTCTTAACGTGAGAGTTTTAATGCCTATATCTATATCCTTTTTCTATTTCAAATACACTTTTTAATAAGAAATTTATTTCATATTTAATAAAAAAATCCTCCTAAGAAAATTAAGAGGATTTGATTTGTATTATATTGTTGAAAATTATTTCCCAAATACTTCTTTCACTTTTGCTGTGATTCGTTCGCGTTCTGCATCTGTTAAATTAGAACCAGAAGGTAAACATAAACCATTTTCAAATAATTCTTCTGCTACCGTTCCTCCATAATAAGGTGCATCAGCAAAGACAGGTTGCATATGCATTGGTTTCCATAATGGACGAGATTCGATATCATCTTCTAAGAAAGCTAAACGTAAATCTTCGCGTGTTTTCCCTGCTACTTTTGGATCTATTAAAATCGCAGATAACCAATGGTTAGAGAAATAATCAGAACTTGGTTCTACAAAAACAGTTACGCCATCAATATCCGCAAACAACTCTTGGTAGAATTGATTCATTGCACGACGAGCTGCTACTCTATCCGCTAAAACTTCCATTTGTCCACGACCGATACCCGCTGTAATATTACTCATACGGTAATTGTACCCAATATGTGAATGTTGATAATGAGGTGCATTATCACGAGCCTGAGTTGCTAAAAATACCGCTTTATCTTTATCTTCCTGTGTATGCGAAACCAACGCTCCACCACCAGAAGTTGTAATAATTTTATTCCCATTAAACGATAACGCTCCGAAACGTCCAAAAGTTCCACAAGCTTTACCTTTGAACGTAGAACCCAATGCCTCTGCAGCATCTTCTATCACAGGAATGTTATATTTCTCAGCTATAGCATGTACTTCATCAACCTTATAAGGCATTCCGTACAAATGAACAGCTAATATCGCCTTTGGAGTTTTTCCTTTTGCGATACGATCTTTAATTGCCTCTTCCAATGCAATTGGACAAAGATTCCATGTATCTTTTTCAGAATCTACAAAAACAGGTGTAGCTCCACAATAAACAATAGGGTTTGTTGAACCACAAAAAGTCAATGTTTGTGTAATTACCTCATCACCATTCTTCACTCCTAGCAATATAAGAGCTAAATGTAAAACAGAAGTACAACTATTTAATGCAACAATTGGATTTGATGTATTCAACACTTTTTGAATATCAAACTCAAATCCATCAATATTGTCACCAATAGATGTAATCCAATTTTTATCAAAAGCATCTTGAATATATTTCATTTCATTTCCTGAAAGATGTGGAGATGAAAGCCAGATTTTAGTTAGCATTTGGTTAGTTGTTTTAATAGAGCGAATTTAGCATAAAACTATGATTTTTGCTTCATTAGTTTATCATAAAGCTATATAAAATAAAGAATCTTATCAATACTCTCTCAAACATTTTCTTAACGTAAGAGTTTTAATGCCGGTTTTTCATCCTTTTTCAATATTCTAATTCATTTTTAATAACATTTGAAATTAAAAATTCTTTATTTTCATTTTTTGAGCGCAAAAAACGAAACAAAAAACGCTTGGCCGTAAACCTCTCTACTAAAAATGTTCTCATTTCACTAAAGATTTTAAAAACCCTACGGGCTAAAACCTTTTTAACGCTCCATTCAAACATTTTCTTAACATGAGAGTTTTAATGCCATTTTCTTCATCCTTTATATTAATTAAACTCGTTTCAGAACCTCATCCTTAATCTGAATACATACTACTTTGTACATAATACAACTCTAAAATCTCAAATCTCAAATCTCATATCTCATATCTAACAACTACTTTTTACATAATACATAATACATTTCACAAATCTAAAATCTCAATTCTCACATCTAAAATCAATCCTCTTTCTCAACCTTAGTCTTAATCTCAAATACATACTACTTTTTACATTTTACAAGTCTCACATCGAAAATCTCAATTCTCACATCTAAAATCAATCCTCTTTCTCAACCTTAGTCTTAATCTCAAATACATACTACTTTGTACATAATACAACTCTAAAATCTCATATCTCATATCTCATATCTCATATCTAACAACTACTTTTTACATAATACATAATACATAATACATTTCACAAATCTAAAATCTCAATTCTCACATCTAATATCTAATATCTAATATCTAATATCTAATATCTAATATCGAATATCGAATATCTCAATTCCCACATCTACTTTTACACAACAAAAAAACTACCCATCTAATGGGTAGCCTTTAACAATTACATTAAATTTTCATTCTTCAATTTTTGCAACAACAGCGAAAGACAAAAACTACTTAATGCCCCTACGAGCGAAAGTAAAATTGTCGAAATAATATCCTGCCATTGTATACTCGCATACATACCGCACATAGCTCCACAAATCACACTAAACTTCGTGTGATCGTGAGGCGGCATCGGATTCATCAACAACATCATGGTCAATAGTTAATTGACTTACAGCTGTTAAAACACCTCCCGTCACAACCAAATATCCACCTAATTGCACCAATAGTGCTGGCAATACAACAGGAGCGGCAATCAATACACCACCAATACTAGCAGCGACTAATCCTATTGTACGAATACGTTGAAATAACTTAGGGGTTGGCAATTGCAAACGTTCTACTATATTCATAACGTTTATTTTTTAATATGTAAAAATACCTGTTCACCTCTCTGTAAATACTCATAAACGATTGTTTTCAGTCGTTCAAATGCTTTACGAGAGTCAATACCTTTTCCTTCTCCTTGCAGAGAAGTAACTGGAGCTATACATCCATTCAGCTCCTTTAGTGCATCATTCGCTGGATGAAATAAAATCAACGATCGATTCGGAACCAAATCAATCCATACATGCCACCCAAAACGTTTACTAAATCGCTTCTTTAGTGGATATTTACCTTCAGGAATACATGATTTGCGTTTCAAATTGTTCTTCCATGGTAACTCAATTGTCATGCAAATCAGTTGTTGCTGTAACCAAAGCTGTCCATTGGTTCCATCAGGTAAATATTTTCTTTTTAAAACTAAATCCATCTTTTATTTTTTTATAGTTGTTAGTCATTTTATCTGTCGCCTATCTCCACATTACTCATCTCATAATCCTCATACTAATAAGTCAACTCTTCATAAACTCTTCATAAACTTTTCATAAAATTCTAATCTATTTCCATATAAAACAAGTCACCATAAACCAAATGTCACTTATAATCAATAAAATACATTTTTATCCCTTTTTGTCATACAACAACAATAATTTTTAGAAAAATAGATCATTTTCTAAAAAAACTAAACAAATAATACCAGCAACAACAACAAGCTATATAGTTCTATTTAATTTAATTCCACAATCAAAAAAAAAGAAATATGAAAAAAAACAAAAGAATGATCATTTATGCGAAAGACATTCAAAATGCCACCGGAAGAAGTTACAGGCAAAGTCTTCGCTTATTACAAAAAGCCAAACAAAAAGTAGGTAAATCAAAAGACGACATGTTAAGTCTAAGAGAGTTTTGCGACGTGTATAACATTAATCCTCTCGATTTTCAAGAATCAATTTAAAAACAAAAAATTATGAACGATAAAACTATATTTTCGGTTCAATGGTTCAATTCTATTATCAAAAAAATAGATAAATTGGAACAAGATTGGAAAAATAATATTATCCAATTCAACGATTCCATTTTAATGGAAGAACATCAAGTAACAACCCTATTACAAATTTCAAAATCCACCTTACGAAGGTATCGCTTAAAAAAGTATTTTAACGTATATCAAATAGGCAAGCGAAACCTATATTTACAACACGATATTATCAGAGGTATTCTTACCCATTTAGTGAAATAACAAAAAAAAAGAGAAATAAACTTTTATTTCTCTTTTGCTTTTACCTAAACAAAATCAAAGTATTGTTCTTAGCTAGGGTGAAGAATTTCTCCTTCTATAATTCATAATTCATAAATATCAAATACATCATACTTTTTACTTTATACATTTCATAAATCTAAAATCTCAATTCTAATATCTAACATCTACATTTTACATAATACATACTACATTTTACAATTAAACACCGATACACGAAGACCGAACAAACCATACGGAACGGATATACAATGGATACAGAATGGATACAGCGCGGATACACAGCCGATACAGAAAAGTGTCATTTTGGATATACACCGATACAGGAATTTAACACTTTTTAACACATTATTTCTCTAAACACAATAGAAACATAGGTTTTATTAAGTTTTACGTTCTACGCTTAACGTTTTACGGATTTTATCATTCTGAGTTTATTTCAGAATAGCATCAAATGATACTTATTTTAGAGGTTTGAATCGTCTTGGTCATTGTGCTGAATATCAAGTGGAAATACTGTTTTTGGTCATGTGTTCTTACGATTTAAATGATTCTCAAAGGTTATTTTGGTAATCTACTTCATTTTATATTTGTATTCAAAAAGTGATTTTGTGTTATTTCGAAGCCTTGAAAATTCCAGCCTCTCACAAATACATAATGGATTTTACTTAATACATTATAAATATTACATAGTACAACACTAAAATCTACTTTTTTAAATGAGATTTAAAGATTATCATTGCTCAAATGACGAGTTTAAATTCATTGAAACTTTAAAAATGATATCCTTTTGTTTTCCACTAAACATTTTTTTGTATAAAAAACAACTTGGCAATTATTACAACCCCTGAACTACAAAAATCTTTTACATACATTCTACTGCCACTATGTTGCCTTCATCCTGCCTTTATGTTGGGAGTATCTAGCAAGTATCTGTAGATGAAAAAAAAATTGGCCCTTGCGTTATATATGTTGTTTATATTTAGTGAGTGTTTATTATCAACCTCACCTTACGGGTGTACAATCACCCTCAAAAATTATATTTTTAAGCTGTTATAAGCTCAATTCCTGCTTTATCTGCCTTATATTTTATTTTGGTCATCAGTTTATAATAACTCCAATTTCTCAGTACAAAATCTTCTTCTTTGGCCAGCTCTATCTTTTCTTCTTGATCCATTAAAATAAGTGTTCCTGCTTTATTATTTACACAAAAATCAATTAACTTTCTGCTGTAAACATGTAGTCGATGATGCACATAATTTTTTTCTACTTGACTCATTTTATCTAGCGCTTTTAGTTTCCTCGTTTTTCCTTTGCCCGATTTTGCATAAGTTGCCCCAATTTGTATTCGTTTACGGGACGCTTGTATCGCTAACCTTCGGTATAGAAACTCTTCTTTGGTTCCTATAGTAAGCCGAGATTTTCCTATTTTTACAACCAACGGATATTCTAAAGAGAGGGAAGCTTCTGCAATAATTTCGGGTTGTAATTGATGATTTTCTTTTTCGATCTCAACAACAGCTAACCAAAATATTTTACTTTTTTCTAACTTTATTTGTGATGTACAAAGTTTAATTTCTCCGCTTACCACTTGTTCCAATAACCTTTTATTACTTGTAAAATCTTTTCCCAAATAGGTTTTGAATGGAAGTTGAAACAACCGAAAACAAAAACATTTTTTCTCAGGATTGTAAGAGAAGCTACGTATACTTTCTGCTCCAAAAGGAAATGCCATATCTCGTTTGAAGTTTTTTAACGAAGCTTCTCCTTTCCAATATCTTTGAGAATCTTTGTTGTATGAACTGTGGAGTCTATTATTTAAACAAGATAATATATTGGTTGGAATTTCACCTTTAAAACGGTCTGATAGCACACGATAAGTGGTACTCATTTGCGAATTTTTTAATATACCCTCTGCATCTTTCTTCTCGTCCATTAATTTATATTTAACACCTTCAGAGAGGTACAAAAAATCTTTCATCATTTCTTGTAAATACAAATGAGAAACAATCAAATTAGCGGCTTTAAAACATCTGTTTTGCCATCTATAAAGCTTGTCTAATGCCTCTTTGCGTTCTTCTTGAGTTGGTAAATCGATAAGTATTTGTATTTTTCGAGTGAGTATTAAAGTAGATTTTTCCATGATCAATAGTTTAGGGATTGAACTTTGTTTTGTTGAGTGAATTTATAAGCGACTATAAATTCATTGTGTACCTCTTTTTGAGACAATTGTAATGCTGAAGCTATTGTTGAAAAAGATTGTTTATGCTTACATCGAAGTTTTAAAATCAACGATTGTGTTTCAGATATTTGATTTTCCTTCTCTGCTGTAGAGACTGTTTTGGTTTTAATAATTAATTTATCTTGGTGACTTAAAATCTTCTTAAGATCATCAATAGCATGTTTAATTTCGTTACTCGTTTCAGTGATTCCTCTTCCCATTGCTTTAGCAATCGCTTTGTATTGAAATCCATGTTTTAAACAGAGTTCAATCAAATGCTTTCTTTCAGCACTTAATAAGGGTAATACTTTTATAATTTGATCAAAATAGTGCTGTTGTGTTTCTTGTTCGTTTAGGTTTTGAATGTTATCTGCGGGATCATATCCAGCCAAATAACTTTGATAATTCTCATAACTTTCTAGTGAACTTACAGTTCTAAAAAACTTATTCTTCGGTTTAGCATAATGCGAATAGCAACTGTATTTCATTACAAACCTTAAAAAGAAAAAGATATGATCAGGAGATTCCATCTTTTCGCGATATTCCCATAATTTTAGAAATGCATCTTGTACCAAGCATTCTACTACAAATTCATCCTCAATTATTTGTTTACCAAACCAAAAGATTCGTTTATTGTACCTGACATAAATACGTTCGAAGGCAGTAGAATTACCTTTTTTTAATAAT